>CAYUGP010000098.1:0-5595 GCA_964444315.1 uncultured Oscillospiraceae bacterium
AAACGGGTCCTTTTTAACGCAGACCGAACCAACTGCGGCTCGCTTACCCGGCTTCTCTGCCCCCGTCGAAACCTTTACGCCCCCACGAAGTCCTAAGCCTTAGGCTCATGTATTCTAATGCTCTTTCATCTTTCTGTCAATATCGCGCTTGGCATCACGTTTTGCGATATCGTCGCGCTTGTCATAGAGCTTTTTACCTTTAGCAACGGCAAGGGAAAGCTTGGCTATACCCCTTTGAAGATATATTTCGAGAGGTATCAGCGTCAGTCCTTCCTGGGATACAGCCTGATCGAGCTTTCTTATCTCCTTTTTATGAAGCAAAAGTTTCTTAGGCCTCATGGGATCCTGGTTGTATCTGTTTCCCTGCGCATATGGACTGATATGCATGTTGTACACGAAAACCTCTCCGTCTTTTACCTTTGCAAAAGAGTCTTTCAGATTGACTTCTCCTGCTCTGACGGATTTGATCTCTGTTCCTGTAAGTGCCAGACCTGCTTCATATACTTCGATTATGAAAAAATCATGCCTGGCCTTTTTGTTGCTCGATACGATCTTCCTTTCCATTTACTGAACTTTACCTATTTTTTTGAATGGGAAGAGTCTGAATACTACTTTCCCCTTTACATCGCTTTCATTGACGAAACCCACCGATGGATCTCTGCTGTCCCTTGATACAAGCCTGTTATCTCCCATACAGAACAGATATCCGTCGGGAACCGTCGTCTCGGCCAGTTCACCGTTGGTAGTGCCGTCTTTCAGGTAATCTTCTTTTATGGCAGCACCGTTGATATACACATTACCTCCGGAGATCGATATAGTATCTCCGCCCACAGCGATGATCCTCTTGACAAGGAGTTTATGTTCATTTGAACCGGCCATGGGTATCTTTGACTGAAATACTATGATATCTCCCCTTTCACAGTCTCCGAACAACTTGTATGCCTTCTTGCTGACTATGAGATAGTCGTTTTCAATAAGGGTGTTCTCCATGGAACTTTCCTTAACAACTGTAGGCATTATGAACTGAAGTATGAGAAAGGCTATAAGTACTGCAAAAAGTATGTCCTTTATCCACTCTTTAAGATTGTCGCTCATTTCAATATCTCTTTTCCGAACAATTCCGTTTGAATGCTCTCCCACGCTTTAGGCAGCGGCGCTTCGCATTCCAAATCCCCGATAACGATCTTGTGAGCATGCAGCGCCTGGGTCGTACGGCCGAGATGCCAGTCTCCTGCCTTTGAGGAGAGCTCTTTCCCTCCGTACTTCGTATCACCGACCAGCGGATGACCTATGGCAGCAAGCTGCGCTCTTATCTGATGACTTCTTCCCGTGACGAGTTCGATCTCAATCAGGCTGTATTTACCGTCTTTTGAAACCGCAACGGGAATCACAACTGTTTCTATGTATTTTCCTCTTTCGTCATCTTCGGGAAGAACGACCGCTCTGTTCTTTTCTTCATCTTTGAGAAGCTTTCCCCTAAGCCTTTCCATTTTCTTAAGGCTTCCGTGAACGACGGTGTAATAGAACTTTCTGACACTGTCCGGCTTTTCTTCTCTGAAAGCTTTTGAAAGACTGCGAAGGCTTTCCGAATTCTTGCCGAACACCACTATTCCCGTAGTATTCCTGTCGAGCCTGTGCACGGGACTGGGGACGAAAGTCTTTTCAGCCCGCGGGTCATAAGCGCCAGTTTCGATCAGATAATCAACGACCTGATTTGCGAGAGTATCCTTCTTCTCTGTCTTGTCACCGTGCACCAGAAGTCCGAATGGCTTGTTGACTATTATTAGATCATCGTCCTCATAGAGAACAGAAAACTGCTTCTTGGCCTTCGATTTATCAGTGCGGACCTTTTTCGTCCAGGATTCGATATCCCCGTCAGTCAGATATAGACGTATAACATCGCCTTCCTCCAGGATATGATCCTCAGTGGTCCTTTTTCCGTTCAGTTTGAGATCCTTTCTGAGGACTTTGTAGACAGCAGAAAGAGGTGCGTTCCTCAGATATTTTTTAAGGAAACGGTCTATCCTCTGCCCTGAATCATTTTGTCCTACGATGATCTCCTTCATAGAGTGTTATTATACCATAGATACATTGTGTTATCGTGAAAACTTTACCATACGCTGTTTCTCAAAAAGCGTCACAAAAGCCGATGTCTTGCAAAAAAACTCCTCCCGAAGCAGTTCTGGGAGGAGTGAAAAGTTCTGATTATCAAATACCCGTTTACTTCTTTCCGGTTATGATGTTCAGCATATCTTCCATGGTGGAGCCTGCCGGTATGGTGAAGGTCCCGATCTGGATATAGTAATCAGCACCCATGGCTACCCCCTTGTTCCAAAGTAGATTGTAGAATGTGAAGTAGTCATCATCGGAGAAACCGTATGCAGAAGCAACGTACCTTATGGCCTGTGAGTAGTCAGCCCCTGCAGGTATGGCCACCGCAACGGACTTTGTGCTCTTGTAGTTCTCATCTATGACTACTGCCGGTGTGTTATCCTCTTCTTTATTCTCTTCGCCGGTATTATCTCCGTCGCTAAACTGCGGAGCATCAGTAGGTGTGAGATCCACGTCTGAAAAGTCTATGTCGATCTCCGTCTTTGGAGTATTGGCTGCGACCAGATCGGAATATCCCATTATGACCTGAACTCTCCAGAAAATGATCCCTCCTGCGATAGCAAGTATCAGCAGAGTTGTAAAGATGTCGCTGAAGTTGTAAATAAAATCTCTAATTCTTTTCATTTGTCCCCCATGGTCCTAAACCATTAAGATATTATACTTCACCTGCTGCTTTTTATCAAGCCTGCACGGGCTTCGAAATCAGTTCTGAGGTACATGACGAGGATGACCAGGAACATGCATGTCCAGCCTGTCGGGAAGGCACAAAGGACGGTCACAGGAGTATTGGCTATGTACTTGGTAACAAGATAAAGATACGTAAGCCTTACCCCTATCATGCACACGAGCATGGATATGAAAGGTCCTCTGGAATTTCCTGCACCTCTTAAAGCATACATCATTATTGCGCTTATTCCGTGAAGCGGGAATGAAGAACTGATGATTCTTATGGCAAGAGTTCCGTATTTGACAACCTCTTCTTTGGCATTGAAAAACCTGACGATATTTGGAGCGAATATCACCAGCAGAGCTACCATGACAAGGGATGAGACGATCTGTATGAGAAGGCTGACCTTGACTCCTTCCCTTGCCCTTTTTGCATTGCCAGCGCCTAAGTTCTGAGAGACGAATGTCATGCAGCCGCTTCCTATGGAGTTGTTGGTTGTGAACAAAAGCTCCTGGACTTTATGGAACGTTGTGTAACCGCTCATGAAGTCAATACCAAGAGCGTTGATATATGACTGGATAAAGGTGTTTCCCACCATATTCAGGGACATCTGAAGTCCGGTGGGAAGACCCACGGATACCATGGATCTGCAAATACCCCTGTCGAAAAGATTCCTGCTAAGATCGAGCCTTACCTGTGTCTTAGTCCTGAGAAGCTCTAAAACCGTGAGAACGGCGGAAGCCATCTGCGCTATGGCCGTCGCATAAGCAACACCTGCAACTCCCATATCGAACTTTATAACGAAAAGAAGGTCCAAAACTATGTTCGTAAGAGATGCAGTCATGAGAAATATGAACGGCTTTCTCGAATCGCCTACGGCTCTGAGTATCGCCGCTCCCACGTTATATACCGCCTGGGCGGATATAAAACTGAATATGATGCGAAGATAGGTGACCGCATAATCCATTGATTCTTCCGGCACTTTCGTGAGCCTAAGTAAAGCCGGGCTCAGAGTCACTCCCAGAGTGGTGAAGAAAACCGCAAAGAAAACTGCGATGACCATGGCGGTCTGAGAGGATCTCTTCAGGCTCTCGCTATCTCTTGCCCCGAAGAACCTCGATATGACTATACCTATTCCGGTGGAAAAACCCATCATGCCGTTGAGGACTATGAGCATTATGGGATTGCACGCTCCCACGGCGGAATACTGCTCGTTGCCCACGTAATTACCAAGGACCCATGTATCCGTCATAGTGTAGAGCTGCTGAAAAAGATTGCCGAGTATAAGAGGAATTGCAAACTGAATAATGAGGCTGTAGATATTGCCCCCTGTCATATCCAGTGTTTTGGAATTGGAATTATTTGACATTTTGTTCCTCTTGGTTTAAACTGTATTTGCGACGGGACGATTAGTATATGACCCGTTTCTTATTATTATCGGCTTTAATACCGCTTTTTGCAAGACTTTGCTACACGGATATAAGATACAGGGAACTTGAGCATCTGTTCATTTTACTTACCATGACCGGAGCGTTCTTTACTGAAGTGCCGTTCATAGAAAGGCTCCTGGGACTGACCTTGCCTCTTATGCTTTTTCGCTTACTTGGATCCGGTGATGTATACCTTCTTTGCTCTTTAGGTTTTGTATTCGGAGCATATGACCTTTTTGAGATATTCGCTCTTGCATCGGTGAGCAGCGGCATCCTGTGCTCTTTAGCTCTTATCCTGGGAAAAGTAAAAAAGGAAGACACGCTTCCTTTTGCTCCTTACATATGCCTCTCTTGCCTGGTACTCATCATAAGGGAAATGATGCTGACCTAGGCCGCACTTTTATCAGAACAAGGGGAATCTTCTGATGTAGACTATGGCAGCAAAATATATGGCGATGATGATGACAGCCAGAGCGTCGCCCTTGCCGAAACGCATCTCGTTCATTCTTGTTCTTCCCTTCCCTCCGTTATAGCACCTCGCTTCCATGGCCATGGCAAGATCACCGGCGATCCTGAATGCTGCAACGAAGAGCGGTACCAGAAGCGGGAGCAAAGCTTTCGCTCTCTCCCTCAATGTTCCGTTTTCAAAATCAGCGCCTCTTGAAGACTGGGCTTTCATTATCTTATCCGTTTCTTCCATAAGAGTCGGGATGAAACGAAGAGCTATGGACATCATCATGGCCAGCTCATGAGCAGGGATCCCTATGACCCGCAATGGTGCAAATATCTTTTCAAGACCGTCAGTGAGACTGATCGGTTTGGTGGTAAGAGTAAGCACGGAACTGCCGAAGACAAGGAGCAGCAGCCTGATCGCCATGAACCCAGCCCTGTAGATACCGTCCTTTGTTATAGTTATCCTCCACCATGTGAATATGGGCTCACCTGTACCTGAGAGAACGTTAACTATCACCGTCAGTATAAGTATCATCAGTATGGGTTTGAAACCCTTTGTGACGAAGCTGAGCGGAACCTTTGAGATCCATACGCAGATCAGAAGAAAAACTGCTGCTATGGCAAATCCCGTGAACGACTTTATAAAGAACAGTGAAATGAGGTATGCGAAAACTGCGAGGATCTTTGTCCTTGCATCCAGGTCGTGGATCTTTGATTCCACAGGATAATATTGTCCAAGTGTTATATCTTTAAGAGCCATTTATCCTTTACCGAAATATCTGACTATTTCATCTACAGTTTCATCAAAAGTCAGAGTCCTCTTGAGCTTCACCCCTCTGGAGAGAAGATACTGAGAAAAACTCGGGCCCTGAGGAAGGTCAAGACCTGCCGCAATAACCTCCTCGAGGTTATGGAAAACTTCTTTGGGAGTGC
>CAYUGP010000099.1:0-5567 GCA_964444315.1 uncultured Oscillospiraceae bacterium
GATATTATGCAGGGAGTACTTGACGGCGCTGCGTCCGTTAATGCTCCCGTTATTATTGCCATAAGCGAAGGTGCATACAAGTTCATGCGTCCGGACTTCGTCGTGGCAGCAGCCAGAGCAGCGGCTGAACACTATAACATCCCAATCGCTTTGCACCTTGATCACGGCAAGGACATGAACATCATCAAGAACTGCGTCGATATCGGATTTACGTCGGTAATGATCGATGCATCGGCTTATGATTTCGAAGAGAATATCAGGATCACCAAAGAGGTCGTCGAATATGCCCATGCCAAAGGCGTAGTCGTCGAGAGTGAACTTGGAGCCATCGCAGGCATCGAAGACGATATCGTGGTAGATGACAAATACGGAGCATTCACTCATCCCGATGATGCTGTGGAGTTCGTAAAGAGAACAGGAATAGACAGCCTTGCCATCGCCATAGGAACTGCCCACGGCGCATACAAATTCAAGCCGGGTCAGAAGCCGCAGCTTCGCTTTGATATTCTCGAAGAGATACAGGAAAGGCTCCCCGGATTCCCTCTGGTCCTCCACGGAGCATCTTCTGTCCCTCAGGACAGGCTCGAGATATTCAACCAGTACGGCGGTCAGCTTCCTGCAGCCATAGGTATCCCCACGGACATGCTCAGAGAAGCATCTGAAAAAGCCGTATGCAAAATCAATGTCGGTACTGATATCAGAGTCTGCTACTTCGGCGAGATAAGGCGCCAGATGGCATTAAAGCCTGAAAAGTTCGACGGAAGAAGCTTCCTTGAACCTGCGAGAGCTGCAGTGGCAGAGATGGTCGCAAAGAGGATTACAGAAGTATTCGGAAGCAACGGAAAAGCATAGGTCAATACGGCGGCAGCCGTTAAATATGGTATTTATATTTTTCAGTTTTAGTTTCAGTTAAAAGGAGAAAAGTATGAAAAAAGTATTAGCAATCATTCTTGCTCTCGTAATGGTGCTTTCACTGGCAGCCTGCGGCGGCAAGAAAGAAGATGAAGGAAAGTCCTCTGTACAGCAGGCTATCGAAGCAGCTCAGAAGATGTCAGTTGAAGAACTTGAAGCTGCAGCAAAGAAAGAGCTTGAGGAAAATCCCGATCTCACGTTCAATGCCGACTCTCTTACATCCGGCGTAAACAAGGCTCTCCAAGGCTTTGAGAAAAAGTACGAATGGATGCAGGGAAGATGGACATACAACGTCAAGAAAGGCGCTGAATATCAGACAAAACTTACGGCAGCACAAAAAGCCGGAAGTTACATTGCAGATTTCGTAATGATTCAGGACGGTTCTTTCCTTAAGAACGCCATGATTGATACCGGATTCCTTCTCAGCTATGTTCCTTCAGGTGAGGGGATCGAGATCGCAGAAGAGGATCAGCAGCCGCTCGTAGGAGTAACATTCAATAAGGTCTTCATGTACGACAATACTAATGTCGGAACGGAGCAGCTCAAGAACGTATGGCAGATGACAGGCGTAGACGGAGTTTCGCTCAAAGGTGTTTCCAATGTTTCCTATCAGAGCCCTCTGGCAGAGGATGTAAACCAGAACTTCCTCATCATGCTCACAGGACCTGATGCATGCGAAAAACTCACCGCTGCATACAAGAGCTACTTCGGAAAAGATTATGATCCTTCCGGAGATGATTATGAGAACATCGGATACAAGTTCGTTGCAGAATTCATCGCCAACGTAGGACACTGGCACAGCTCTGATACGTCAGAAGTGAAGGCTATCAATAACTACGCCAATGAAGGACGTATCATCTTTGCAGGACTTTGCAAACTCAAAGATTATCCTTACTATAAATCCGAGCATAAAGACAGCGATCTTTATTATAAGAGAGCAATAACAGCAGCAGGCTGGAACACAGAAGTCGAAGGATTTGATGGATTCGTTTACAATATGTGGACACTCATTCCTGATACGGCGAAACTTCCTTACACCGCATGCCTTTTCATCAGATATATCCACACTGAAGAAGGATTCAATGCTGGCTGGGGTGGTATCCTTGGATATTATTCTTCCAATAGACTCATCCCGACTGTCGAGGGAGACCCTGCACTTTCCGAGTGGAAAGAAAAGTGTATAGTCGAGGATACAACATACCTTGATTCTGCATACAATACGGCAGCGAAGTTCATCATGAGACAGATGTCCGGTGTAAATTAAAGTTAGCTTTGATTTATACCCCAATAGTTAAATTGTGATGATTGGGGGGCTTTTCAAGCCCCCCCCTGTTTTTTTAGGAGAACAAAATGAAGAATACGCAAAAGCTGCCTCTTGGCAACAGAATGAAATCGTATTTTTCCAAACCGGCTAATGTTATCTGTGTGGTTTTTCTTGTTCTTTTGGTTTTAATGGTTGTTCTTCCGCTGTTTACTCTTCTCATCGGTTCACTTACAGTAAACGGCAATCAGGAAGCCATTTATATAGGAAACGGAGCCGCCGAAGGCGATTTTACTTTCCATCATTGGACGGAACTTCTTACAAGTAAGGAATACGATTATGCCTCAATAAAATTCTGGATTCCTCTGTGGCAATCGACACTCATGGCTTTGCTTGCTTGTGCGGTTGCTGTGGGATTTGGCGGCATAGTGGCATGGTTCATCACCAGATCCGATCTGCCGGGAAAGAAATACATATCTACTATTTTTGTATTCCCATACATCATGCCCAGCTGGGCAATGGCTATGTTCTGGGAAAACTTCTTTAAAAATACCGAAATAAATGCCGGAATGGGTATGCTCCAAAGCGTTACCGGCATATGTGTTCCAGAACGTATAGTTTACGGACTTTTCCCCTGCGCTATGAGTTTAGGGCTTCACTATGCGCCTTTTGCATACATACTCATAGGGGGGATCCTCCGAAATATGGATGCTAATCTGGAAGAAGCCGCAACTGTTCTTAAAACGAGCAGATTCAAGATACTGAGGAGGATCACGCTTCCAATAGTTATGCCAGCTTTAGTGTCAACTGTCCTTCTCGTATTTTCGAGCAGTATCAGCAGTTTCACTGTACCGTTCTTTTTGAACAAAAGCAGTATCAACAGCGGCAACAACTTCATATCGATATCAGTCCAGATGAGGAGTCTTATTAATTCAGGATTCACAAAGGGGCAGGGTTATGTTCTTGCTATCATCCTGATGCTGTTCTCCATAGGGATACTGACTCTCAACAACTGGTTCACGGGAAGCCGTAAATCGTTTACTACTGTAACGGGTAAATCTGGTCAGGTATCGCTGGTGAAACTGGGTAAGGCAAGGATATTCATTGCCATTATTTTGCTGGTAGTAGTTACGTTCTTTGCTATCATGCCGCTGTTCTCATTCGCAATGGAGAGCCTTCTTGAAGTTCCCGGAGATTGGTCGACATTCACACTTCGTTACTGGCTCTCAACAGAAGCATTCGAGGGAAGCAATAAGGGTGATACAATAGGTATTCTAAGGAGCGGACTTATGTGGAGAGCCATGGGACGTAGCCTTTTGCTTTCGGTGATCGTATCCCTTGTTGCAGGCACCTTCGGTCTTCTCATCGGATATGCAGTAGCCAGAAAGAGAAATTCGAAGCTGGCGACTCTTGTGTCAGATCTGGCATTCCTGCCTTATCTGATCCCATCCATGAGTTTCGGTGCGGTTTACCTGGCTCTTTCATATACAAAGGGATTCACCTGGCTCGACGGTTCATTCTTCCTGCTCATCCTGGTAGGCTCGATCAAGTTCATGCCTTTTGCATCCAGGACCGGCACCAGCGCCATGCTCCAGCTTTCCGGAGAAATAGAGGAAGCGGCCATCATCATAGGTGTACCCTGGCTTAAGAGGATGACAAAAGTCCTCTTCCCGATACAGAAATCAAGCTTCATTTCCGGCTACCTGCTCCCGTTCATCTCCTGTATGAGAGAGATGTCGCTCTTCGTACTGCTTGCAGCAAGCTATACGACGCTTGTTACCACGGTACTTCAGGAGTACAGCAGAACAGGACTCACCCAGGCAAGCAACGCAATAAATCTGCTCATTATCGTATTCGTTCTTGTCATCCAGTTTGTCGTTAACAAACTGACCGGAGCAAGCATCGATAAGGGCGTAGGAGGTAACTAAAATGCCGAGAATCGTATTGGAACATGTATGTAAAAGATTTGACGATTTTTCCGCTGTAGAAGACCTGAATATGGTCATAGAAGACCGTGAGTTCATCACTCTTCTGGGTCCTTCAGGCTGCGGAAAGACGACGACACTTAGAATGATAGCGGGTCTCGAGACGCCTACCGAAGGAAAGATCACCATAGGAGATGAAGTGGTATTCGATTCCGAAAAAGGTATCAACGTTTCTCCCGCAAAGAGAGATATAGGGTTCCTGTTCCAGAACTATGCTCTCTGGCCTCATATGACCGTTTATCAGAACATAGCATTCGGTCTTGAGAACCTGAAATGGCCTAAAGATAAGATCAGGGAAAGAGTTGATGAGATGCTCAAGATGCTCAAGATAGAGCAATTCGAAAAAAGATATCCATCAGAACTTTCCGGAGGCCAGCAGCAGAGAGTTGCGATCGCAAGAACTCTTGCTCCGAAGCCCAAAGTTCTTTTCATGGACGAGCCTCTTTCAAACCTTGACGCAAAGCTTCGTCTTGAGATGAGGACCGAGCTGAAGAGGCTCCATGCGGATACGGATTCCACTTTCGTATACGTAACGCATGACCAGCTGGAAGCTATGACCCTTGCAACGAGGGTCTGCCTCATAGAGAACGGGTATATGCAGCAGTATGCTCCCCCTCTTGAGACATACAGCAACCCGGCCAATCTCTTCGTAGCTGATTTCGTCGGAAATCCGACCATGAACTTCTACGAGACTACGGGAAAGATCACAGGAGAAAAGACTGCTGAAGTCAATTTCTTCGATCACCCCTTCGTCTTTACCGCAGGAGAGCCTCTGGGTGAGTACAGCGGAGAAGGCTTCGTGATAGGCATAAGGCCGGAATTCGTAAACCTTGAGGAAGGCGGTCTTATCGGTAAGATCTATGCTACGCTTCCTGCAGGTATGGAAACTACCGTAAAACTGGAAGTGGGTGACTATATCCTCACTTCGGTCATGTTCGGAAACGTGGACTACAAGGTCAATGATGAGATGCACTTCGAGATCGCCGGTGACGGAATAATCCTCTTCGACAAGAAGACGGGAAAGAATATCGGTAAGGGAACTCTGACCATTTGATCTGATATCAAACAAGCGAAATACCATATATCAACACATTCGTTGATATATGGTATTTTTTCGTGAGCATCACAATGCCTCTCTCACCGTAAAAAAAGAATCGCCACTATTGACGATTCTGTGCTGTTCTCTGAATTTGCCGATCTGTTACACCGGACCTATGCCATTATATTGTCGATAACAGCTTTTCTCTCCAGGTATTTTTTTTCGGCAGCCTCTTTTGTTGCAGCCTTGGTGCTGTAGTACACCTTGATCTGAGGCTCGGTGCCTGAAGGCCTTATGGCCATCCAGGAGCCGTCTTCAAAGAAGTATTTGAGCACATCTGCAGCGGGCAGTCCGTCGAGGCCCGGAGCGT
>CAYUGP010000100.1:0-5521 GCA_964444315.1 uncultured Oscillospiraceae bacterium
AGGAGGTTGTTCATGACCATTCCTTCGAGAGCCAGCTGCAGCTTACTGATACGGGAGTTCTCGATGAGGAGCTTCTCTGCGTAAGCCTGAAGATCGTCCACTATAGGCTCGAAGTCGAAGTCGGGATCTGTGATCCTGTACTGAAGAGTCGAAAGCCTGTGTATGAACCTCTTGGTCTTTTCCTTCTGAGGATTATCGAATATCTGTTTGGGAGTGCCGTCGTCGTAGATGCCGCCCTCGTCCATGAAGAGGACTCTTGTAGCTATCTTCTTTGCGAAGTCCATCTCGTGGGTGACTATCATCATGGTGCGGCCGGTCTTGGCAAGCATTCCGATTACGGACTGTACCTCGCCTATCATGCTCGGGTCGAGTGCTGAGGTGGGCTCGTCGAAGAGTATGATGTCCGGGTCCATGGCCAGGGTCCTGGCTATGGCCACACGCTGCTGCTGCCCTCCGGACAGCTCATCCGGGTAGCTGAGGGCCTTGGATCCGAGACCTACCTTATGGAGAAGCTCCATGGCATAGTCGTAAGCTTCCTGACGGCTCTTGCCCAGAAGGGTTATCTGGGGATTCATGATGTTCTCTATGACGGTCATATGACCGAAAAGGTTGAAAGACTGGAACACCATGCCCATCTTCTTCCTCACCTCGTTTATATCACAGCTCTTGTCGGTAATGACCTGACCGTTGACTATGATGTCTCCTGAGGTGGGAGGTGTAAGCATGTTGATACAGCGAAGAAGGGTTGACTTACCGGTACCCGAAGGACCGATAACGGCGATGACGTCGCCGTCATTGATGGTGAGATTGACGTCCTCAAGGGGCGTAACATCATCAAATTCTTTTCTTAAGTGCCGAAGTTCGATCATATCTGCTTTTCTCCATAAAAACGCAAAATAGCCCAGGCTTTAAAAGCTCTGAACTACCCAAAAATTAGCGATATTCAATACAAAAGTCTTTACATGGCAGCTTCCTGGCTGCTGCGGAGTTCCTCATTCCCGCTTCAGACTTTAAGTATTCAGTTGTCCTTTTCATTTTGGAACTATCAACTCCTCTGAAACGGGCTTTCGAGCCCGCAAAGACAAGGTTTGCCCTTTGTCTTTTCCGACTTTTTGATTAAGGAAAGTATAGCCCACTTGGGAGTCTTTGGCAAACCTTTTTTTCAATATTATGCAGAAATGATGCCCCCTCCTATGATGCAGCCGTTTTCATCATAAAAAACGGCGGACTGTCCCGGCGCTGCAGCCCTTACGGGCTCGTCGAATTCTATGAGAAGGCGGCCATCTCCGGTCATCTGTATATATGCCGGAGCCGCCTCGTGATGATAGCGTACCTTTGCAAGGCAGCGAAGCTTTTCCCCCCTTTCAAGGCCTTCGATGCTGAGGAAATTTAGGTCTTCGCACACGACCTTCTTTTCGAAAAGAGCTTCGTTTCTGCAGATCACCACTTCGTTTCTTACCGGATCTATGCTCTTTACGTAAACCGGATATCCCATGGCAAGTTCAAGGCCTTTTCTCTGGCCTACGGTATAGTGGATCAGCCCTTTGTGCCTTCCCAGCACCTTCCCGTCCTCATCCACGAAATCTCCTTCTCCGGGTATATCCTTCCCGCAGTGTTTTTCAATGTAGCCGGCGTAATCGTTGTCTGCAACGAAGCATATCTCCTGGGAGTCAGGTTTTTCGGATACGGAAAGTCCTGCTTCCCTTGCTATAGCTCTGACTTCGTCCTTGCTGAAAGATTCCAGCGGCATCATGGTCTTTTCCAGCTGCTCCTGGCTGAGCCTGTAGAGCATATATGACTGGTCCTTACCGGCATATGCACCTTTCTTTACAGTGTATCTTCCGTTTTCAAGCAAAGTTACATACGCATAATGTCCGGTGGCAACGAAGTCGGCATCAAGGACTTTCGCATAGTAAAGGAGCCTGTCCCATTTCACGCATCTGTTGCAGATGACGCAAGGGTTAGGGGTCTTGCCAGAGAGGTAGGCGTCCATGAACGGACGCTCTACCTTCTCTTCAAAATCTTCTATGCAGTTCATGGGATAAAAGGGGATACCTATCTTCATGGCGGACTCCCGCGCATCGTCGATCTCGCAGCAGCGGCTCTCGGCTTCCTGGGTCCTCAGGCTCACTCCCACTACCTCATAGCCTTCTTTTTTGAGAAGGTATGCGGCGACTGCGCTGTCCACGCCTCCCGACATTCCCACAAGAACTTTAGGCATTCGTATCTTCTCCCTTTGCAAACGCATCAGCCTTTTTCCGCCCGGACTCTATGAGCTCCCTTTCGAAGGCTTCCGGATTTTTAAGATAATAGTCCTGATGATACTCCTCCGCTTCGTAGAAGCTTTTGAAGGGCTCCAGGGCTATCTGCACTTTCTTTCCCGTTTCCTTTTCCAGGGCTTCTATCTTTTCTATAGCAGCAGCTTTCTCTTTTTCCGTTTCGTAATATATTGCAAGGGTGTATGAAAACCCTTTGTCTATATACTGCCCCTCGGCGTCGAAGGGATCCACGTTTGCAAGATAAATATCGAGAAGCTCTCCGTAGGAGATGACTTCCGGGTCATAGCTGAGCATAAGAGTCTCCCTGTGTCCCGTGCGCTGGGCTTTGACATCCTCATAGGAGGGATCCTTTTCATCTCCGCCCGAATAACCGCAGACCACTTTGTCCACTCCGTAAAGCTTGTATATGGGCGTTATGCACCAGAAGCATCCGCCTGCAAAGTACGCATTTCTCATGTTTATCGACTTCTTTCTTTACCTTATCATCCCAAGATCTGCCCCGGGAGCTTCAGTTTTTCCATGGGCGGGAAGTCCTTATCGAACTCATCTACGTCCCTGTCATCCACGTAATACCCGGCAGGGGTCTGATAGACTCCTGTGATCCCGTCTAAATATCCGGGCTTAAGTTCCCTGCACAGGAAGAAGGATGAGTCGGCATCCTCCGGCAGATCGTGGTACCTGACGCCGAATTCAGAGGCGTACCCAAATCCGCTTTTTCCGTAGAACAGAATATTGCCTTCAAAGAGCACGGCTCCGAAACCCATCTTTGCTGCTTTTTCCAGAGAATAGTCCAGGAGCTTCTTTCCGTAACCCTTTCTCTTGAGATCGTTTGCTATGCAGATGGGCCCCATGGTCAGCACTGGGATATCCCTTCCGTCATCGGCATTTATGACAGTCCTCATGAACATATTCTGCCCTATGATCCTGCCTTGCTGCTCCATTACAAAATCCAGCTCCTTAACGAAGGCGGGATCGTCTCTCAGTACGTGCATCACGTAGTGTTCGCTGCATCCCGGTCTGTATACGTTCCAGAACGACTCCCTGATAAGTGCCTCTACTTCTCTGTATTCTTCTTTTCTTTCCAAACGAATGGAAAAGTCATTTTTATTCATTGTTTATCCTCCTGAAAATTGTTGACTGCAACTGCCTTGAAAGCGGGAGGTTTGCGATCGCACGCTGAACCTCCCGGTCAGCCTGCAATTCCCATTGTGTCGTACTTCAAAAAGCACACTCCTGTTCGGATATTTCAATGCGCAGGAAAAATCCCTGCTGCATCGTTACCTGATTATATCACTGCACTATCAGTATGTCATCGACCTTCACGCCGAATACTGCGGCTATGACGACCAGGTTGTCTATGCTCGGCATGCCGTCTCCCCTCTGCCACTTGTAGATGGACTGGGGATTGGCAAATCCGAGAGCCGCCTGCAGCTCTCTTACGCTGATCCCTGCCGCGACCCTGAGGTCCTTTATCTTTCTCCCGGTCGCAGTCATGTCGATGACCGGCATCTTATTCATTTTTCTCTCCTTTCCGGCAGAGCGCCGGAAAGGATCCGGCGCCTTTTTAGTCTGCCTTAAAATTGTAGACGGGCTTAAGAACTTCTATAACGTCTACAGTCGAGGATATAACGTCTATGATGTCCCCAAGGGACTTGTATGCCATGGGAGCTTCGTCTAAGGTGTTCGTGCTCACCGAAGTCGTATACACCCCCTCCATGGCTTTTCGGAAAGCCTCTAGATCTATGGTCTCCTTTGCAGCTTTCCTTGACATGATCCTTCCTGCTCCGTGAGGCGCAGAGAAATTCCATTCCGCATTGCCTCTGCCCTTGGCCAGCACGCTGCCGTCCCTCATGTTGATGGGGATGAGCACAAGCTCTCCCTCGTGGGCAGCGATAGCGCCTTTTCTCAGGATCATCTCGTCCGTGTCGATATAGTTATGTATGGTATGGAAAGCATCGGCTGCGGAAAGCCCTGCTCGCTCCAGTATGATATTGGCCATGAGCTCCCTGTTTCTCCTTGCGAATCTCTGGCAGATGACCACGTCCTTAAGGTAGTTTTCCAGGAACTCCCCGTAGAGCCAGCAAAGCTCCTTGGGAATACGGGATTCATGAGTGACTGTCTCATTCTTCAGTGTCCTGAGCGCCGCCTGGATCTCATCCTTTCTTCCCTGCTCCTTGTAGCTTCGGATGATCTCATCTCTCTTCCTGAAGTACTCTTCCTTTCCGGAATGAAGGTCTACCGCTATGCTCTGATGGATCTCAGCCACCTGCTTTCCCAGGTTTCTGGAACCGGAATGGATGACCAGGTATTTGGTCCCGTCGGCTGCCTCGTCCACCTCTATGAAATGATTGCCTCCGCCCAGAGTACCCAGAGACCTTTCAAGTCTTTTCGTGTCTTTCAGTTCCCTGTAGCACGTCAGCTCCGTAAGATCGAATCTCTCCTGCCTTCCTTCCCATACGTTCATACCGGAAGGGATAAAGTGGGCAGCTTCATCTATCTTCGCAAAGTCTATATCCTTTTCACCGAGCTTTACCGTATACATGCCGCAGCCTATATCAACGCCCACTATGTTGGGGCAGACCTTATCCGTGACAGTCATAGTAGTACCTATGGTGCAACCCGCTCCTGCATGCACGTCAGGCATGATCCTGATGCGGCTGCCCTCGGTTAGCTCATAGTCGCACGTCCTTCTGATCTGCTCAATGGCTTCGTCCTCGATGACCTTTGCATAAGCGATAGCCGTATTCACTTTTCCTTTGATCTCTAAAATGTCCTGCATTTTCTTTTCCTCTAAAAAAACCGCCTGTCTTTTTGGTAAGACAAGCGGCCTGATACTCTTTCTTTATTCTGCCCTATATATACTTACGACAGCCTGACCCTCGTCCTATATCCACGCGAAAATTCCGGTTCTTTGCCTTCGCAAAGCACCGGATATATGCGTCCTGATATATTTGTAAAGTTTCCGATAGTCATTTTTCTCCTTTGACGGGCATTTTCAAGCAGATGATACCATCTGCCGAAGCCAAAAGCAATAGCCTCAAAGTGTGACATGCTCGCCCGGCCTATAGAGGCCGGGGCTTCCTGCTCAAGAGAGGCAGCCCTCTCAGGTAAAACAGGCTATCCCCGCGTGCCCCGCGGTTCCAATAAGCTCTAAGGCCTTCAGGATATAGCCTTAAGACCTTCATTCTTTATGTTTATTGCAGCATTCACGTCTCTGTCTATTATGCATCCGCATTCAGGAC
>CAYUGP010000101.1:0-5481 GCA_964444315.1 uncultured Oscillospiraceae bacterium
GGGAAATAGCATCCTGTTCATATATCATAATCTCAATGAAATCATGGCGGTTGCAGACATAGTAACTGTTCTTCGTAAAGGTAAATATATCGGTACCGTTAATACCAAGGATACTAACAAGCAGGATCTTTCCAACATGATGGTAGGTCGTCCTGTACAGCTTCAGGTCGTAAAGGACGAAGCAAAGCCCGGAGAAGTTGTGCTGAAACTTGAAAATTTCTGCGTGCCTTCTGATATTCACAAAGGCAACGCTGTTAAAGGCGTCTCTCTTGATGTGAGAAGGGGTGAGATCTGTTGTATAGCCGGTATAGACGGCAACGGACAAACAGAATTCGTCCACGGTCTTTCCGGACTATCAAAGTCCACGGGCAAGATTGTGCTTTGCGGAGAGGATATATCCCACTACAACATAAAAAAACGTGGGAAGAACATGAGCCATATTCCGGAAGACAGGCATAAGCACGGGCTTATACTGGACTTCACATTGGAAGAAAACCTTGTGCTTCAGCGTTTCAGGGAATTACCTTTCCAAAAGGGAGGCTTCATAGACAGAGCTGAGGTCAGGAAGTATGCGGACAGACTCATAGAGCAGTACGACGTACGTTCCGGACAGGGACCTATTACTCAAGCCCGTTCCATGTCCGGAGGCAACCAACAAAAGGCTATCATCGCCAGAGAACTTGACAGAGATAAGGATCTGGTGGTGGCTGTTCAGCCGACAAGAGGTCTTGATGTAGGAGCTATCGAGTATATACACTCACAGCTCGTGAAGGAAAGAGATGAGGGGAAGGCGATACTTCTGGTCTCTTTGGAGCTTGACGAGGTGTTGAGTCTTTCTGACAGGATCCTTGTCATGTACGAAGGCGAGATCGTAGGAGAATTCCTTTCCAAAGACGTCACGGCTCAGGAACTCGGCCTTTACATGTCAGGTGCCAAGAGAATGAATGAAGCGGATATGGATGCCGTGGAAGAAAAAGAAATGAAAGGAGGGAGCATAGATGGCTAAAACAGATAAAAACGGTCTGATGAAGAGCGAAAAACAGGGTTCGAAGACCCTTATCGCATCCCTTATTTCAATATTGATTGGCCTGGTCTTCGGGGCGATAGTCGTTTGGATCGTCGGAAGTCTCACTCCCGAGATATCCGCAAAAGATACCTCTGATGGAGTGAAACTCATATTGTTCGGTCTTTTCAGTACTGGAAGAAGCGGCGGCTCTCTGTCCTTCGGGTTCAATCCAATAAATATGGGAAATATGCTGTTCAGAGCGACCCCAATAATCCTTACGGGACTCTCCGTGGCTATAGCGAACCAGACAGGCTTGTTTAACATAGGGGCACCGGGACAGTATCTTGTAGGTACTTGTGCAAGTCTTTATCTTGCCCTTTCCATACCATCTGATAAAGTGTCTCCCGGACTCATCTGGATCATAGCATTCGTGACCGCCATGGTCGCAGGGGCTCTATGGGGCGCCATACCCGGAATGCTTAAAGCCTTCCTGAATATCAACGAGGTCATCGCTTGCATCATGTGTAACTGGATAGCGGCGAATCTCGTTACCTGGATATTTGACGGGAGCAATCTCAAGAATACAGCTGAGGGCACCAAGACTGCATACATATATAAGACCACGTATAACAATGTGGCCACTCCGAAACTGGGTCTTGATAAAGTTTTCAAGGGATCGCAGGTGAACGGAGGTATCATTATTGCAATTCTTCTGTGTATCATCATGTGGGTCGTGATGTCCAAAACCACTTTCGGATATCAGCTGAAAGCCTGCGGATCAAACAGGTTTGCAGCAAAGTATGCAGGCATCGCAGATAAAAGAAACATAGTATTATCCATGGCTATAGCTGGAAGTCTTGCTTCCGCAGCCGGCGCCCTTTATTATCTCGCCGGCAATACGGAGTTTTACTGGTCCACATACCAGAGCCTGCCCTCAGCGGGATTCTCTGGTATAGCTGTTGCGCTTCTTGCTGTAAATAATCCCATAGGAGTTATTTTTGCAGGAAGTTTCATGTCCATGCTGACTGTATGCGGCACACAGCTAACCTACCTGACACCCTTTAATGAGTATATTACAGACGTGATCATAGCCGTAATAGTATACCTGTCTGCATTTTCCCTGGTCATAAGGATGCTTCTTAACAGAAAGAGAGAGAAGAAATATGACAAAAGAGACGGCGGAGAGCTTAAGGAAACAGCGGCAGACCCTGTGCCTGCAGCGGAAGTAAAGGAGGCTTAAGATGTCATTTCTTATCAGACAAACACTTATGTTCGCCATTCCTCTGATGACGGTAGCTCTTGCAGGTGTTTTTGCGGAAAGAAGCGGTATCATCAATTTGGCACTTGAGGGAACCATGATCTTCGGTGTGTTCATGGGGGTGATTTTCTGCAGGATATTGCAGAACAAAGGTCTGTTCGAAGTAGCAAGAGCGGATGGCAATTGGCAAGCGCTTCAGGGATATCTGGTCCTTACTCTGCTGTTTGTGGCATTTTCCGGGGCAGTGTTTTCACTGCTTTTGGGCGTCGCGGCTATAAGTTTTTCGGCCAACCAGACAATAGTCGGTACAGCTATGAACATGCTCGCTCCGGCACTGGTCTTGTTCCTTGTAAGGATCATAGCTCATCAGAATGTTTTGCCTCTCAAAAACGGAGGTTCTGCGACATTCTTCATGATAAGGAAGGAGAACCTTGGCATAGAATCGGATGGTTTCTTTGTGGAGACTTTTGTCAACAAAGCTTATCTTACGACATATTTCTGCATCTTGGCATTCATCATACTGTCAGTGATACTGTACAACACGAGGTTCGGGTTAAGGCTTCGCGCTTGCGGTGAAAATCCTCAGGCCGCTGCATCTTTGGGTATCAATGTTTTTAAGATGAGATATATAGGCACTATGATTTCCGGAGCATTGGCGGGAATTGGCGGCTTCGTTTACTCCGTCACAAGCGCCAATACTAGCGCTACGGGGGAAGTTGCCGGCATGGGCTTCCTGGCATTGGCGGTAATGATCTTCGGTAACTGGAAACCTCTCAACATTGCACTTGCGTCTATGCTCTTCGGACTGTTCAAGTGTATAGGAGCAAGCTATACGGTTTTGGATATTAACGGCGACGGTATATTCAAACTTGCGGAGATAGGTATAAGTGCACACTTCTACAGACTTATGCCATACCTCATCACACTCATAGTCCTGATGCTGACGTCAAAGAGTTCAAGGGCTCCGAAGGCGGAAGGACAGCCTTACGATCAGAGCATGAGGTAGGTCATGAATTACAAAAGCGATCTTCAATATCATATACAGTGCAAAGAAGGCGATGTGGGCCGCTATGTGATCATGCCGGGAGATCCCGGCCGCTGCGAGTCCATAGCCAAGCTCTTTGACGACTATCATTTCGTTGCATACAACAGGGAGTTCAAGACATACACCGGTACTCTTGACGGAGTCATGGTGAGCGTTTGCTCCACAGGAATAGGAGGCGCTTCTGCCTCCATAGCAATGGAAGAACTCCATAAACTGGGGGCTGATACTTTTATACGCATCGGTACATGCGGTGGCATAAGACTGGATATCCAGGCTGACGATATAGTCATAGCAAGCGGAGCGGTACGTTTCGAGCATACCTCTTTGGAGTATGCCCCCATAGAGTATCCGGCAGTTGCCGATTTCGATGTTACCTGCTGCCTTAAGGAAGCTTCCGAAGCCCTGGGGCACAATACCTTCGTAGGCATAGTCCAGTGCAAGGATGCTTTCTACGGACAGCATGAACCGGAAAAGTCACCTGTCTCTTACGAGTTACTTCAGAAATGGGAAGCCTGGAAGAGACTCGGGGTGCTTGCTTCCGAAATGGAATCGGCAGCCATGTTCGTAGTCGCTGATGCCCTTGGCTGCCGCTGCGGATCCTGCTTCCACGTGGTTTGGAATCAGGAGAGAGAAGCTGCAGGCCTTGACCAGAGGATGGACGAGGATACTTCTTCAGCGGTAAAGACAGCCGTTGAAGCGCTGAAACTGCTCATTGCCAAAGACAAGGCGGCGGGGAGGTAGTCATGGCTGCAAAACTGTATTTCAAGTACGGCGCCATGGGCAGTTCGAAAACAGCCCAGGCTCTCATAACGAAGTTCAACTACGAAGAGCGCAACATGAAGGTGCTCTTCCTCAAGCCTTCCACAGACACCAGGGACGGAGCTGATATAGTCAGATCCAGGATAGGGCTGGAAGCTAAAGCTGTAGTGGTGCCTCCGGAAGAGAACGTTTACGATCTGTTCAAAGATAAGTATTCGGACTGCAATGCGGTCATAGTGGACGAATGCCAGTTCCTGACCCCTGAGCAGGTGGATCAGCTGGCTGATATAACCATAGATTATGATGTTGCGGTCCTGTGCTTCGGATTGAGGACGGATGCCTTCACCCACTTTTTCCCGGGCGCTCAAAGGCTCATGGAGATAGCCGAATCCATCACCGAGATCAAGATGGTATGCGACTGCGGAGCGAAGGCTTCCGTAAACGCCAGGTTCGACGCTGAAGGAAATATAGTCTTCGAAGGAGAACAGATAGCCCTTGGCGGCAACGAGCGCTACAGAGCCATGTGCCGCAAATGCTGGACAAAGGCGAGAAGGGAATACCTGAAGAACAAGAACGGAGGTTGAAATGGCTTACGAATACAAGGATTATCTCGGCAGTGCCGGGGTCATTAAAGACCGTACAAAGGGCTTTAAACCCGAGATTCTCATGGTTATGGGTTCGGGCCTTGGTTTCATGGCCGACTACGTCGAAAACCCGAAGTATGTAGGTTACAAGAGCATACCGAATTTTAAGGTCTCCACGGCTCCCGGTCACAGAGGAAGACTGGTGTTCGGAAATCTTTACGGCAAGAACGTCATGCTCATGCAGGGACGCTTCCATACCTATGAGGGATATTCCATCGAGGATGTGGCATATCCCGTCCGTGTGGCCAAGCTCCTCGGAGTTAAGACCATGATAGTGACCAATGCGGCTGGAGCCGTGAACACGAACTTCAATCCCGGAGACATAATGATGATCACGGACCACATAAAGCTCTTTATGACCAGCCCTCTTGCAGGCCCTAATATAGAGCAGTTCGGAGAGCGCTTCCCGGACATGAGCAGAGTCTATGACAGGGATTATCAGGAGGTAGTCAGGAAGGCTGCCATCGAACTCGGTATAGAGCTGAGAGAAGGTGTATACATGTTCTTCCCAGGTCCTCAGTTCGAGACTCCGGCGGAGATACTGGCTGCCAGGATACTGGGAGCTGATGCCGTCGGCATGAGCACCGTTCCGGAGGCCATAGCAGCAAACCAGTGCGGTATACGTACCATAGGGCTCACGCTGTGCTCCAACATGGCAGCAGGCGTTCTCGGAAAGCCCCTGTCCGGTGAAGAGGTGAACGAAGCAGCGGAGGCTGCGGCGCCGAAATTCTCCTCACTTGTGGCAGAAATTCTCAAAAGGATATAGACA
>CAYUGP010000102.1:0-5437 GCA_964444315.1 uncultured Oscillospiraceae bacterium
TCATACTTTAAACTCCGCTATAGCTTCTGCTATAACGGTAGGAATAAGCATAATAGTACTTTTTGAGATCTGCGTTTTTCATATTACGGATATATTACACCAAAAATTGTTCTTGTCAACAAAAAATTGACAATTTTTTTGTCTTATTCATTTAAAAGGTCTTTTTTGTCTATCCAGAGCTGCAGGGAATCGACCGCAAGGGATATCTTGTCGAGCTGTTCCTTGATGTATCCGAAGTCTTTTTTCTCTTCCTCGGAGACTTCTCCGTCTGCGGATATCTCAATGAGCCTGTCTTTGTCCTTATCAAGGCTGTTAAGCGTGGCGAGGACTTCGAGAACGATCTGTGTAAGTTCCTTGGCCTGTACCTGCGGTACATATTTTTGCCCTATGGGGCATTCGTTGGAGCAGTAGTAGTTGCACAGATCCGGGGTCTTGTAGCACTCGGCCATGGCCATTATCTCATCGGGATAAGGGACGGTCTTATCGCTTTCTATCTTCTCGATCCTTGTTTCGGACACTATGCCCATCGCTTCGCTGGCTTTTTCTCTGGTAAGCCCGGCGTTTTCTCTGTACTGCTGATAAATGTTCTTGTTTTCCTTAACAGATTTTCTTCCCATAACAAAACCTCCGCATGATATGGAAATATTGTACATCAATGCTGCGTAAATGTCATCACATTACGTCACTGGACAGCAGTTCATATAGCAAAAATGCGGAAATCTGTTACAATATATTTTGGATGTATATGTATATGAATAAAATCAGTATTTTTGAACAATTCAATGAAGTAGAAGCTTTTTTCTCATACAAGCCGGACAGGAGCCTGGATCTCATACCTTCCATAGGCCTGAGCCTTGGTGAAGGGGAGTACCTCATAAAGCCTCATATGGTCCACGGCAAGCATGTTCAGGTCATAGACCGTGAGTTCCTCGAAGGAGAGCATATAAAGGCGGAGGGCTATCCTGAGCTTGCCGATGTCCCTGGATATATAGAGGTGCCCGTCACCGACGGCCTCGTTACCGACATCCCCGGAGCAGGGCTCGTAACGACCCATGGAGACTGCATCCCGGTCTTTGCCTTCGACCCGGTAAAAAGGGTGGCAGGAGTCGCACACGCCGGATGGAAAGGCACCATGCTCGGCATAGCGGCAGAACTGGCAAAGACCATGAAGGAGCACTACGGCTGCAGGCCGGAGAACATATGCACGTACATAGGTCCCGGCATCGGGAAATGCCACTTTGAGGTAAGGGACGACGTCAGGCATAAGTTCCTCGAATATGCGCCGTGGACACAGGAGTATATATCGGTAAAGGACGATGAACACTACCTCATAGATCTTAAGGGGATAAACGAAAGATATCTCAGGTCCGAAGGGGTGGAGAAAGTCGAGATCAGTCCCGACTGTACATATTGCCTCGAAGAAAAATACTGGTCATACCGCCGCCGCGGGGATAAAGACCGCATGCTGGCGTATATAAAGCTGATTTAGGAGATTGAAAATGAAAACAGCGGAAGAAAAACTTATCAGAAGAAACAAGTATTGTTTCGGTCTCGGAACTGTCGGCCGCGACATGTTCTATTCATTCGAAGCCAATGCGCTTCTGTATTTTCTGTCCAACATCCTCTCTCTGCCCATAAAGCAGTTTGCGGCGGTGAGCCTCGTGCTTTCCGTAATGAGGATATTCGACGCCATCAACGATCCGATCACGGGACTCATCGTAGAGAACGTGAACACAAAATGGGGCAAATACAAACCCTGTATCGCTCTTGGCGGACTTATCTCGGTCGTCTTCTTCCTGGTCCTTTACGGAAACGTGGGAACGGGCTGGACTTTCGTCATAGTCTTCGGAGTGGCATATTTCTTCTGGGACGTTTCCTACGGGCTCAACGATATAGCCTACTGGACGCTGCTTCCCTCTCTTACCACTGATCAGAAGCAGAGAGAAAGCTACGGAGCTTTCGCAAGGATATGCGCCAACATAGGTATGTATATCGTAATGGTCGGATGGCAGCCCATAACTTCAGCCATGGGCAATACGCCCAAGGCATGGTTCACGGTGGCTTTGGTCATTGCGGCCCTGTACATACTGTTCCTTCTCTTCCCGATCCTGGGAGTCAAGGAGCATAAGAACTTCGTTGAAAAGGATGAGAGCACTTCTCTTAAGGATATGTGGAAGGCTCTTACGGGCAATGACCAGCTCATGTGGACGACCCTTTCCATGGCTCTCTTCATGGTGGGTTACTGCACTACCACCGGTTTTGCCACCTATTACATGCAATACCTCTACGGAGATATCAATATGTATGCTGTGCTTGCGGGCGTATGCGGAGTTGCCCAGCTTGCGGCGCTCATGATATTCCCCGCCGTGTCCAAGAACAGGAGCAGGAGACAGCTCTATAGTTTCGCCACCATTCTTGTCATAGTGGGTTATGCAGTGTTCTTTTTCGCTGAACACTCCATCATCCTCATTGCAGCCGCCGCAGTCATAATATTCGTAGGCCAGGCATTCATCCAACTGCTCATGCTCATGTTCCTTGCCGATACCATAGAATACGGACAGTGGAAGATGGGTAAGAGGACGGAGTCTATAACATTCTCCATCCAGCCTCTCATCAATAAGATAGGAGGAGCCCTTTCCACTGCTCTCATCTCCGGCTCCATCATCATAGCCGGCATAAAGACTGCCAATTCCGACGTGGCAGCTGAAAGCATAGATGCAAGCGGACAGCTCATCATAAAGATCGCCATGTTCGCAGTGCCGCTTATTTTCATCGTTGCAGGTTATCTCATCTACCTCAAGAAGTTCAAGATCTCCGAGGAGTTCTACGCTCAGATACTTCAGGATCTCAAGGACAGAGGCGAGATGAAAGAAGACGCAATATAGATGAGATATCTCATCGCTTCGGACATACACGGCTCGGCAGAGTGCTGCGAAAAACTCACAGGATATTATGAAGAGCTTGGGTGCGAGAGGATCATACTTCTTGGGGACCTTCTTTATCACGGCATCTACGGAGACGGTGATTCGCTGCAGGTGGCGGAGATGCTCAACAGATATGCTTCCGTTATCTACGCGGTACGCGGAAACTGTGACCGGGAAGAAGACCAGCAGCTGTTTGAATTCCCCATGATGGCGGAATATATACTCATCTCGGAGGGCGGCAAAGCATACTTCTGCACCCACGGCCATTACTATAACTGCGGGCATCTTCCCCCAATCATGGGAGTGGACGTGATGCTTACCGGTCATACCCACGTTCCTGCCTGCGAGAACCACATAGACTACATTTATTGCAATCCGGGATCCGTATCTCTGCCAAGAGGCGGATCCCAGAGGAGTTTTATGATACTTGAAGGATGCCACCTTGAATGGAGGGCTCTTTCAGACGGACATATCTACCTTCAGACTGAATTATGAAAAGCAGGATACTCATCATCAACACAGGCGGCACCATAGGCATGGTGAGAACGGACAGAGGATACGCTCCCGACGGAGAGTATTTCAGGAAGCAACTCGAGGAAATGGGAGCGCTCAAGGCCGATATCATGCCCGAATGGGATATGGTGGAAACGTCGAAGCTTCTCGATTCATCCAACATGACCGTAAAGGACTGGAACGAGATCGGGAGCCTTGTTGCGGTCAATTACAAAAAGTATGACGGTTTTGTCATACTTCACGGTACGGATACCATGGCATATACTGCTTCGGCTCTTTCCTTCATGTTCGAAAACCTGGACAAGCCGGTCATACTGACGGGATCTCAGATACCTTTGTGCGAGATAAGGAGCGACGGAAGGGACAACATAATCTCGTCTCTTCTCATAGCGCAGTCAAAGAAGATCAAGGATGTTGCCATATATTTCGGAGGCAGCCTTCTGAGGGGCAATCGCAGCATGAAGTATTCGGCGGACGGACTCACGGCATTCATGTCGCCCGGATATCCGGTCCTGGCAGAGGCGGGCATCAGCATAAAATACAACGAAGCCTATCTCATGAAGCAGGGGTCTGAGGACGATTTCCGTTTCGTACCTTTCAAAAAGGTGCCCATCGGGGTCATCAAGGTCTTCCCCGGCATACAGTTCGAGCTTTTCGAATCCATAATGACAGAGGATCTTAAAGGTATAGTGATAGAGACCTTCGGAAGCGGCAACATACCCCAGGACGGGGAAGCGCTTCTGCCCATAATAGAGAAGGCGTTTGCCAACGGTACCGTCGTCACCATATGCACCCAGTGTCCCCAGGGGACCGTATCCCTCGGGACCTATGAGACAAGCAGCGCTCTTAAGAATGCAGGAGCTGTCAGCGGACTTGATATAACGACGGAGGCAGCTGTGGCCAAGCTGTACTATCTGTTCTCAAAAGGATATGACAAGGAAACGGTCAAAGAGCTCATGGGAGTTTCTTTAAGAGGAGAAATGGGGGTATGGGAATGACATTTGAAGAAGCAAAAAAACTTAACGGGACCATGGTGACTGAGGAGCACCTTCTCCTTCATGCGCTCAACGTATGCTACGCCATGGGAGCCATGGCCGAGCATTTTGGTGAAGATCCGGAGCACTGGATGGCAGTGGGCATACTTCATGATTATGATTATGAGAAGTATCCCGACGAGCATCTTCAGCACACGAAAGAGCCCTTGCTTGAGGCCGGAGTCCCCGAAGATGACGTAAGGGCCATACTCAGTCACGGCTACGGCATCTGCACGGATGTGGAGCCTCTTACGAACATGGAAAAGAGCCTCTTTGCCGTGGACGAGCTGACCGGTATAATCCAGGCCTGTGCCAGGATGCGCCCCAACGGTATCACCGATCTTGAGATCAAGAGCTTTATGAAAAAGTTCAAGGACAAAAAGTTCGCTGCAAAGTGCGACAGGGAGCTCATAACAAAGGGCTGCAGCATGCTGGGAATGGAAGTGAAGGATGTCGCTGAGATAGCGATCGAAGGCATGAAAAAACACGCTGCAGAGCTGAAGCTTCTCGGCACGGAAGGATAGGTCTTCATGATGAAAGTCAATATACTGGAAAAGAAATGGTACCTTTATCTGACGGAGTTTTTTTCGGGCATGGCCGTCATGGCCGTGGAACTGGGAGCCAGCAGACTTCTCGCCCCGTATTTCAGCTCATCGCAGATAGTGTGGACCATAATCATAGGCACTATCATGATAGCCATGGCCATAGGGAACGTCATGGGAGGGAAATGGTCTGACAAAGACCCGGATCCTGCAAAGCTGTTCCGGCGCATTCTTGTCGCCGCCGCGTGGATTGCTCTGATACCCTTCCTGGGGAGATATGTGATCCTGGGCATAATGGGGATCATCGTTGTGGCCATAAATCATAACATGCTCATATGGGCGGCATTTGCGGCCTGTATGATAATTTTCGTGTATCCTCTGTTCCTTCTCGGAACTGTGACTCCATCCCTCATACGTTTCACCA
>CAYUGP010000103.1:0-5435 GCA_964444315.1 uncultured Oscillospiraceae bacterium
ACTGGATAGTCGATCCTTTGGCCAATAGAGTCATAAAGTATGATCTTGAAGAAGGAAGTTCGCCCAGTATTTATCCTCTGTCAGGATAGGTGGGCGTATCGATCTTCAACAACGAAATCGAGATAGATTTCGATGAATACAAAGAATTGCTGCAAAGCGGCTTTTAGTCTTTATCCGGAAAGAAGCGGTCGCAGGCTTTGTCTATGACTCCTCGTATACCGTTTTCCACTGAGTCCAGGAAGCTGTTGAACCCTTTCCTGGACTCAAAGAGGCTGAAGACTAGAGATCTTATCCAGTCTAGAGCGATACATGAAATAAAAATCAAAACTGATGCAAGAATTACCTTAGAAACGTATAGATTGTCTCCTTTAATATCGAGGAATGAGAAAAAGATCTTCCATACAGGGTGGCTGGTATAAGGCCCACCGTGTATAAGGTAGACGCCGAGTGTCAGTTTTGACACAAAACCAATGACTTTTTTCCCAAAGCTGCTTTGTATATTCATCCCGAGAAATGCCAAAAACAAGGCTACTGAGGCTGCATAGACCAATATGCAGTTATATCTAGAAAAATATGACCCCATGTCGTAGTCTTGAAGGAATGTGAATCTGTGTGAAAGCGAGTTCATCAGCATATTTCCGAAGAAAATGAGCAATACGAGGAGCAGATAAAAAAGAAAAGCTTTTCTTGTTCTAATCATTTCCCTGTTAATATATCTGCGTAGGTATGAAGCGGTCATATAGAGAACGATGAACCATGTGAGACAATAACCCCAGCCTGCGCCGAAGGGATCAGATCTAGGGATAATCTCGCTCCACAAAGAAAAACAAAAGACCAGTATAAAGACAGCAGTAAAGTGCTGTCTTTTGTTCATAGCCACAATGCACCAGTTGAGAAGAGGAGATAAAAGGCTCAATCCAAAATACGCAGATATGAACCAGAAGTGATTGTAGGAGACAGGAAATATCATTATAAGCATGTCCTTCATAGATACATCGTTACCCATAACGGTCATATTGAGCACCATTATAAGCAGCGAGTAGAACTCCACTTGCAGCCATAATTTGATTATGCGAGAGAGCCTGAAATCCTGGCTGGACAAGAAGAATCCGCTTATAAGTATGAATATGTTGACGCTTCCGACTCCTAAAGTGGCAACCAAAGATGCTAAAGGTCCCTGAAGTCCTTCGGGGTGGATACCTGCTGCAGTACCACCATACAGGAATCCGTGTCCAAGCACTATCATGAACATGCACAGGACCTTTAAAAGATCCAGTGAATAGAGCCTCTCTTTGACTGTTTTGATATCATTCATTTCCATAGTCCTCTTCAATGAAATAGTCAATAAATATAATAGTATACAAACGGGATAAAAATCAACAACTGTATACTCTCGGCAAATGGGTATTCTCTTTTAGCCCTTTATAGTGTAAAATAAAATGATTATTCTTTAGCTTTGTTTTAAAAATGTATATGACAATACTCATTACAGGCATTCTTGGACAACTGGGATACGACAGTGCAAAAGAGCTTTTAAAACGCGGTCACAACGTTATTGGCTCCGATCTTGCATCGCTTGAAGGTTTTTGCGAGAGAGCAAAAGATCTTGGTTTTGATATGGCCAAGATCACTTATGTTCCGATGGATATAACAGACAGATTGTCCGTGGAAAAAGTTATTGGTAGTCTTTGCCCTGATGCTGTTATTCACTGCGCCGGTTGGACTGCTGTGGACGCTGCCGAAGACGAAGAAAATAGAGCTGCAGTGGATCTTGTCAATCATATCGGATCAAGGTATATAGCCGAAGCCTGTAAAAAGGTCGATGCTGTAATGCTTTATATCAGTACAGACTATGTTTTTGACGGAAGCGGCGACAGACCCTGGGATCCTGATGACAAACATTTCGGACCTCTTAATGTCTATGGACAGAGCAAACTGAACGGCGAACTTGCTGTGGCACAGACTCTTGATAAGTTCTTTATAGTACGCATATCATGGCTCTTTGGTCTGAACGGAAAGAATTTCGTCAGGACTATGATCGAACTCGGCAAGACACGTCTGTCGGTCAGGGTAGTAAACGATGAAACAGGGACACCGACCTATTCGGCAGATCTTGCAAGGCTCATTGCTGATATGATAGTCACGGATAAATACGGCTATTATCATGCCACCAATGAGGGAGGCTTTGTTTCCTGGTATGAGTTCTGCTGCGAGATATACAGGCAATACGGCCTTTATACAAAAGTCATTCCCGTTACCACCGAAGAATATGGTTTCAACAAAGCAAAAAGACCTGAAAACAGCAGACTCGATAAATCCAAACTTGTCAAAGCAGGGTTTGACCCGCTGCCTTCCTGGCAGGATGCTGTGGGGCGGTACATTAAAGAAGCAAATCTTTGATTGGAGTAAAAATGGTACACGTAGATCCAAAAAAGGTCAGTTTTATACGTCCAAGGATGAGACATGATTATGTTGTAGAGGGAATGGAAGCCGCTGGCTATACCAATACCATCCCATATAGAGACTACAACATCTTTTTTCGTCTGGCCAGAGAGATATGGTTCAGAATAGGGCTCCCGGAAAGGTTCTGGTACAACCCTAAGATTCGAGATATCAAAACACCGAACATCGTGATATATGATTCACTGACGACTCCGGGTCTTGTCAGTTTTGTGGTGGAAAACCACCCTGATAAAAAAATATATCTTTCTTACGAAAACAGGGCAAATTGCGTCGTTTCTCCCAACCCGGATTCAATAAAAGAAAAGAGCGTTATCAAGGTAACTTATGAAAAAAGCGACGCAAAAAAATACGGTATGGTATATCTTGTCGGAGATTATTCTGAATCCAACATCGTGAAAAACGATAATGAAAAAATATACGATATCGTATACGTCGCAAGAGATAAGGGTAGAGGAGACAAGGCACTGGAGTTTGAGAAAAAACTCAATGAAATGGGACTGAGGACATATTTTCACATTTGCGGAGACAGAAGGGTTATAAACAAACATAAAAGGTATTACAAACCCTTGCTCCAATACAAGGAATACCTGGAGATTATAGCAAAGACCAAGGCTATACTGAACATTATGCCCGAAGGTCAGGAAGCAGTCACGGTCCGTGACTTTGAGGTGGTATTCAACGGCATCAAAGGAATCACCAATAATAAGTGGATCAAGAATTTTAAACTCTACGATCCGTCAAGATTCTTCATACTCGGAGAAAGACCCATAGAAGAACTCCCTGCATTTATCGAAGAGGAGTTCAAACCTATTCCCGAGGAGGAACTCGAGCCATATACAGGAGGACACTGGCTTCAGGAATTGCTGAAGCATTGAATATAGATAAAAATGGACAAAGAAACTTTTGCAACTAGTTCCATGTGGAAGATGACGGAGGCCCTTATTTCTAAGGGTATCACTCTTGCCATATCAGCGCTTCTGGCAAGATTGGTCTTGCCTGAATCACACGGTATCATCACTCTTACCGCAGTATTTATCAATTTCTCCATAATGCTGTGCCAGAGCGGCCTTGGGGCAGCCCTTGTGCGTAAGGAGAACATAGAAGATGTCGATTACAACAACGCTTTTTTTATGAGTCTTGCTATTGCTGCGGCCTGTTATACAGTTTTCTTTTTCGCTGCCCCTTATATTGCAGACTTTTACAACGAACCCATACTAACATCGGTATTGAGAGTACAGATGCTAGGGCTTTTCCTCGTATCTATCGGGATCGTAAACGGAGCTATCATCACAAGGTCTTTCAGATTCAAAGATGCCTGTATAGCCGGAATAATATCTAATGCGGCAGGAGGACTTTGCGGTGTCATAATGGCATATGCCCACTGGGGCGTCTGGGCGCTGGTGTTCTACACTTTGCTAAGGGACGGCATCGGATCATTTGTTACTTTTCTTATGGTCAGGTGGCATCCTACTCTAAAAATAGACTTCCGGAAGATGAAGGGTATACTCAGCTTCAGTATCTGGCTCCTCGTAGGCGGAATATTCGATTTTATTGGCAATAACTTTTCCGGTACTCTCATAGGAAAAGTTTATTCAATGGTAGATCTGGGTATGTACGGAAAGGGTATGCATATTCCCGAGATGATAGGTCTATATACTTTCGGATCCATCAGCGGCGTTATGCTGCCAACTTTTGCTAATTATCAAAATGATAATGAAAAGCTCAAATCTGTTATGCGCAGGATGGTAGAGATGTCAATGTATATCCTTGGACCGATGATGCTTGGCCTTGCGCTTCTCGCAGATAAGATCATTCCTTTTCTTTTCGGACCTGGATGGGAACCGGCAGTCCCTATAATGATGCTTACCTGCATTTATTTCACGATGAACCCCTTAAGGATCACAAATGCTCAGCTTCTTTATGCAGTGGGAGATTCGAGGGCTGTTTTTATTTTAGATACCACAAGATCGGCCATGATCGTTATCGGAGACATTCTTTGTGCAAATGTCTTTAAACTCGGTATCAACTATCTTGCTGCGGTCATACCCGTAGTTTCGGTAATCAACGCGGTCATGACTCAGTTCATGGTCAGAAAATATATAGGATATAAATACAGCGAATGGTTTATGGATATGCTTCCCGCTCTGCTTCTTTGTGCAGGAATGGGAGTCGTCGTGTTAGCTGTAGGCATGATCCCCCTTGGCAACAGATACGTGCTGATGTTCATACAGGTCATTGCAGGTGTTGCTGCATACATAGGATTGTCCGCATTGACAAAAAACAGGTCTTACGGAGACATTTTAGAAATATTGAAAAACAAATTATCAAGACGCAGGAATGGTTAACATACTCTTTGTTTACCCGAGAAAAATGGCAACGACTGAACTGCTCTACGAAGTCTTCGTTTCGGAGGAGGCTGTAAAACGTGGGATTAACGCGCAGTTCGTCACTGCCGATAAAATCGACAACACCCTTTTCGGATGGTCAGATGTTATGGTTTTTGTAAGGAACCACGACCTTCTGGCGCAATGGATACTTTGCAAAGCAAAGGAAAAAGGGATCTTCTGTATACAATTCTTTGACGACGACATAATGAACCTTTCTCCGTCCCAGGTAAATAAGGTCCAATACCTTTCCTGGAGAAAAAAGGCTGTCAAAAGGGGATTTGAAAAGACGGATCTTACACCGAAAATCTTCTGAAGATCACACCAGAAAACAGAATTGGGAGTTTCCAGTCCGTGCATTAGCATGTTGTCCAGAAGGACAGGAACATCATTGGTGCCCCACGTACAGAGACAGTAGTCCTCACCGCACCAGTTGCTAAACTGACGATAGGCAGCAGGGAATGACAAGGCATTAGCGAGGTCCTGAGTCCTGATTTTAGTGAGCCTTGCGACTCCGCCATGCATGACAGGATAGAAGGAAGGACGGATGTAAAGACTGAATTCGTCTATACGGTCAAAGTTCTCATT
>CAYUGP010000104.1:0-5375 GCA_964444315.1 uncultured Oscillospiraceae bacterium
AAAGGAGCGGCAAGGCTCATCGGCTGCAGGAACTTCCTTATTGCAGAAAAGACGGAAGAAGGCGTAAAACTGGCTGATTGGGATATCTCTCTTCCCATCCTGGCGGATAAGGGCAGAGATCTCGTAGTAGCTGTGCTCGACGATGCGATCGTCTTCGATAAAGATGGTACCCCCGCATCGGTATACAGGGTGATAGAAGATCTTGATTTTGCAGTTCTTCTCCTCCGTCCTGAATCTAAGGAGAACGGACCATTCAAACGTGCAGTACTTCCGAAAGAAAATCTGCCGAGGACTGGAGAAAGCCTGCGCATACGTCTGATACCCGAAAAGTGCATCTGCCTTTAGATTGATAGAAATACAAAAACAGTCCGAAAGGGACTGTTTTTGTGTGAATTGCACAAATCAGCCAATCACAATGTGGCTAAAAGAAAATGGAAATAACAACCTGTTCATGATAATATATTGTGAAACAGATAAGAAAGAACGGGAATGATCATGAATTTAAGAAAATTATTGACAGCCAGAGACGTTACGGTAGGGACGCCCTGGAAGAGGCTCCTGGAGCTGGCTCTTCCTCTGCTCATAGGAAATATAGCGCAGGGTCTGTACAACACCGTTGACACCATAGTCGTAGGAAAGTACGTCGGGGACAATGCTCTTTCTGCAGTAGGTGCGGCAGGACCGTTCACCACCTTCGTTTTCATATTTTTCCTGGGCATAGGTATAGGAGCCGGGATACTGGTATCCCAGAGATTCGGAGCCAAGGACAAAGAAGGCCTGTCCCAGGTGATAGGAAATGCCATGACCATCACCGTCATCGTCAGCATAGTGACCACCGTATTCGGTCTTGTCCTCACCAGATGCCCCATATTCGGAGGCCGGGATCTGCTTCAGATACTCAATACTCCCGAAGGGGAGATATATGAGTGGAGCAAACAGTATCTGACCATAATCTTCGCAGGCGTTACGGGTACCATCTTCTACAACGTCTTCGCAGGCTGCATGAGAGCTCTCGGAGACAGTATATCCGCTCTCATGTTTCTGCTTCTCGCCTGCGGTATAAACATCGTTCTCGATCTGTTCTTCGTGGCAAGGCTGGGCATGGGCGTCTCTGGGGTTGCCTATGCGACCATAATAGCCCAGACCATATCCGCGATCTGTTGCGGCTTAAAACTCTTCGGCATGAAGGAGTACTTCCACGTCACCGGCAAGGAGCTCAGATTGAAAAAAAGCATAGTCACCAAGATCCTTGCCTTGGGCATACCCACGGGTATAGGGCAGGGTGTTTTCTCCATGTCCCAGTTTTTTGTACAGGCTCTTACAAACAGCATGGGTCCGGTGGTCATGGCCTGCAACGTTGTGGTTCTTAGGATAGATTCTTTTGCCATCATGCCCTATTTTTCTCTGGGCACGGCTATGACGACATATATAGGTCAGAACTACGGAGCAAAACAGCTTGGAAGGATAGAGAAGGGGACGAAACAGGGAGTTATCCTGGCTCTTTGCATGTCGTTTTCTCTCATGGTCATAATGATAACTTTTGCCCACGGGCTCGCAGGTATATTCACCAATACGGAGGCCTTGAAGGACCTTGCCGTATCGAGTCTCAGGATACTGGCGATGGCGTATATGCTCATGAGCTGCAGTCAGACGCTCCAGGGCTACCTGAGAGGTATCGGATCCACCACTTCGACAATGATCATAAGCATGGTCACCCAGATAGGGGCAAGGATACCCCTTGCATACTACTTCGCCCGCGTTACTGCAACGCCGGAGTTCCCCAACGGCCAGGCTACCGCTCTTTACTTTTCTCTGGCCTGCGCATGGGCTACGGCTTTCATCATCACCCTTATTTTCTACTTCGCAAGAAAAAAGCAGCTCAGAGATCGGGCAGAAGAGGGATGGATCCAGGAGTACAGGGAATAAAAGACCTCTGTGATTTTTCGGTGTAAAAGAACATTGATGTACCATTTTTCCATGAAAAGTGGTACATTTATTTTGTATTAATGTCGTTTAACCTATATTTCATCTTTAAATACAGGAGAATAAAACAATGCCAAAAGGAAGAGAAAGAAATATCACCGGAGAAGGCAAAGAGATCTACAAAAGAGGTGAAGATCTCGGTACCGGTCCGGTAGGTAAGCAGGACGGATATCAGGGACGCCCGGCAGGATCTATCAAGCCGGAGTCTTCTCAGAGACCCGCCCAGAGTCAGATCAAGACTCCCGGTCCTTCAACGAACAAGACAGGTCCTCAAGAGAAAGGCGAAACTTTTCGAAGGGGAACGGACAGCGAGACTGTCCGCAGTTTTCAAAGTGGTCAGACCCAAAACAGAGAAAGCGTTCCGTCGAGGGGATTATTCGGAGGAAAATTCTTCAGATATCTGATCATTGCGGTTATCATCTATTTCGTCATCAGCTTCGTTTTCGGTAATCTGTTCCCCGGCGGATCGGGATCCAATACTCCTTCCGGCAACCCCAACGGACAGGGAGGACAGAGCGGTCAGCAGGAGATACAGATACCCTTCAACTACGAGACCGTTACCAATACCATAAACTCATCCACCATTTCCGGAGGCTGGTCACAGAACAGCAACTCAGGCAAGCTTGATACAACAGTCGCAAACGGCGCCAGAGCCAAGTACACCAAGCTCAAGGGAAACGGTAAAGACACGGTCACCCTCATGGTGTATATGTGCGGAGCTGACCTTGAGTCAAGATCGGGACTCGGCACATCGGATATTGTCGAGATGTGCAACGCCGAGATCGCAGACAACGTCAACGTCATAGTCTACTGCGGCGGTACTACCAGATGGATGAACGACGTTCTCTCATCAAAGACCAATCAGATCATCAAGATCATGAGCGGAGGACAGGTAGCTTACCTGTCGAAAGATGAAGGAAACGTATGCATGACTACACCGTCTACCTTAAGCGGATTCATCAAATTCTGCTCCAAGGAATTTCCGGCAGACAGATATCAGCTCATACTCTGGGATCACGGTTCCGGATCGCTTGCCGGCTACGGCTACGATGAGAAGTTCACGAGCAGGGGGCAGATGGGACTTGCCGGCATAAGCCAGGCTTTAAAGGACGGCGGAGTCAAGTTCGACTTCGTTGGTTTCGATGCCTGCCTCATGGCTACTGCTGAAACAGGGCTCATGCTTTCCGAGTATGCAGACTACATGGTCGCATCCGAAGAAGTGGAAGCAGGCTACGGATGGTACTATACAGACTGGCTCACAAGCCTCTCAAGAAACACATCCATCTCCACCCTCGACCTCGGAAAACAGATAGTCGACGACTTCATCTCATCCTGCGCAAAGCAAGTCCCCAGCCAGAAGGCTACGCTTTCCCTCGTCGACCTTGCAGAGCTTTCCGCAACAATGCCGAAAGAGCTGAAGAATTTCGCGACGGCTACATACAACAAAATAAAGGAGGACTACAACACAGTTGCTACGGCAAGAGCCAGCACGAGAGAGTTCTCCACTCAGAACATAGACCAGATAGACCTTGTGAATTTTGCCCTCAACCTGAAGACTCAGGAAGGGTCAGACCTTGCGAAGTCCATACTCGGAGCAGTCAAGTACAACAAAGTCTCCAGCAATATGACCAACGCATACGGACTGTCGATCTATTTCCCGTACAAGAAAGCATCCAGTGTCAGGACTGCAGTCAGCACCTATGAGCAGATAGGTATGGATGGTGAATACTCAAGATGTATCCAGGCCTTTGCGGGAGCTACATCTTCCGGGCAGAGTGTCCAGCAGAACATATTCTCCGAGAGCACGGGCGGCGGCTCTTCAATACTTGAGGAGTTCCTTTCCGGCTACGGCAGCTATTCACAGCAGCAGCAAAGCCAGTCTCAGCAGAACTACGGATCCATGAGTTCCCAGGAGATGGAACAGTTCATCGGAACTCTGCTCGAAACGCTGCTTTCAGACAAGTCGGTCATATCCGCATCCGAAGTAAGATCCATAGTTGAAAACAACAGATTCAATGCGGACAACCTGGTGTGGAAGCAGGGTGAAAACGGACTCGGGATCCAGCTCTCAGGAAATGACTGGAGCCTGGTAAGAGACCTCTGTCTCAACGTTTTCTATGACGACGGAGAAGGTCTCATCGACCTGGGACTTGACAATATATATACGATCACCGAGAGCGGCGAGCTCCTGGGCGATTATGACGGAGCCTGGATAGCCATCAACTACCAGCCTGTGGCATATTACTATGTCGATGCCATCGAAGACGGAGTCAACGATGCCATTTACGGCAGAGTACCGGCTCTCCTTACCAAGAGCGATCAGGGCGCCGAAGATGCGGATCCTGCAGCATACGGTGATACGGCATCCATGTCCTACACCAAGAAGAAAGGAACCGGCAAGGCTGACAGAGTCGAGCTCATCGTCGTTTTCGATAACGAGCATCCTCTCGGAGCTGTGATCGGCGCATGCTATGACTATTCTCAGATGAATGACGTCGAGGCCATAGCCAAGAACCTCGTCGCGATCGAAGACGGAGACAGGATAGACTTCATATGCGACTATTATGACTATAACGGAAACTACAATGCGACCTATATGATGGGAGATGAGATCATAGTGAACGGCGACCTCGTCGTAAGCGATGTCATGCTCAAGAATCAGGATGCAGCCTATGCGTCCTACGTCTTCACCGACATATTCGGCCAGGAATACTGGACACCCATAGTACCGAAGTACTAAAGCAAATTTTTTTCATGGGGACGGCACATCAGTGCCGTCCTTTTTGCGTCCTAAATGTTTGCGGCAGGAGCATATATGATTTAGAATATACATATGATAAGAGATCAAGATATGTCAGGAGTCGCTATCATGATTAAAAAAGGCAGAAAAGTAATGGGTACCCTGGCTGCGGTACTGTCCGTGTTCAATCTCATCATGTTCTTTTCGATGAGACCCTGCTGGAGCGGTATAAGCAAGACTTTGGGGTACAGAAACGGAGGATCCCAGGCCATTTTGGATCTTCCTGTATACATATGCATCCTGTTCCTTGCAGTGGCTCTGAGCTGCCTTGCATTCGTTATTTTCTCCAAGGAGTGGAAGGTCTGGCCCCTTGTTTACCTGCCCTTGGGAGTCATATTCTTTGCAGTCATCATGGTCATAATAGTCATGGGGGACAAGGACTATATGCGCTTCGTATGGCAATATTTCTTCAAAACTTTTGCCGTGGCTGCGGCATTATCTGTTCTCGGCTGGCTGCTTTTCTTCTATCCTCAGAAAAAGGCGGCACAAAGCAAAGCCTTCAGGTGTGTATGCCTGGCTCTTGCAGTGCTGGCTGCATGCCTTTATCTTACGGGCTTTTCACTGAACAGGATATCCTGCGGTCCGGTCGTAT
>CAYUGP010000105.1:0-5356 GCA_964444315.1 uncultured Oscillospiraceae bacterium
TCCTCTCCATGAGTTTGTCTGCGGATACCAATACTTTGGGCGCCCTCATGAAAAGTTCCATGAGCTGGAACTCCTTTCCCAGAAGCCTTATCTCTCCCTCAGGGCCCGACAGCATGCCGGTGGCCGTATCAAGTTTTGCATCGCCGAAGGACAGGACGCTGTCCGTGTATCCTCCGCTTCTTCTGAGGAGTGCCCTTACCCTGGATATGAGCTCTTCCGCCGCAAAAGGCTTGGGAAGATAATCGTCGGCTCCCGAGTCGAAACCAGTTATACGGTCTTCCGTCTCCCCCTTTGCCGTGAGCATCATCACGGGGGTCTGGAAACCTTCCGCGCGGAGCTTTTTGAGCACCTCTATGCCGTTCATCTTAGGCATCATGACGTCGAGTATGACGGCATCGTAATCACCGCCCGCTGCGTAGTCATAGGCGTCGGCGCCGTCATTTACAACATCTACGGTGAACTGGTTTTTTACGAAAAGCGCCTCCAGCGCTTCTGCGAGATCGAGTTCGTCTTCTGCTATAAGGAGTTTCATATTGTCCTCTCTTCCTTTTTCTCAATTATATTTGTTTCCTCTTCAGGTGACAATACTGCAAAGCTTTGCTTTCTCCTTGAAGCACCAAGACCAAGCCCGTACAAAACTGCAAAAAGAAGGATAAGAAGTCCGCCCGCCAGCGGATAAAAAACCGTCAGACTGTTAGTGGTCCCGTAGATATCCAGCACGCCCTTCATAAGGGAACCCGCCGTAAGAGTCGCAGCTCCGCAGGCCTGCAGCTGGAGAAGAACGTTCCCGGAAGGGGATCGAAGCTCTTTGCCGCGACCAAGAGAAATACTGCGCAAAGAGCGGGCAGTGTCCATGCTCCCAGCATATATGCCGAATAGACCCCGTGGGAAAAGAGTTCGTATACTGCGGCCGTGATAAGGCACAGTGCCGCCGCTGCCGAATATCCCTTTGCCCATTTCTTAATGACTGCTCTGCTGCAGCCGTCTGCTTTCATATACATCGTCTTTCTCCTTTCAGTACCCTATATACACTATATCGCTGACCTTTCTTTCCTTTATGCTTCCCGAGGAAGTCGGATTGTTTACCAGAGTCCCGTTGAACACCATGGTGCTCGACCCTCCTCCGTCCAGGTTGTATGCAGTCACCGCACCCAGGCTCTTTGCAAACAGGGCCAGTTCATAAAGGCTCAGACCTTCGCTTTCATCCGTTCTCCCGTCGGATACTATGAAGAGATAGGAGCCGTCTTCAGTGACCGCAACGACCGTTCTCGGGTTCGACGCCTTCGCTCTGCCCACTTCGTCGCTCACGCTTACGGATATCTCTCCGTCTTCAACGAGGGCAGGCCCGAAGGACAGTATCTGCCGGGCGCCTTTTTCAAGCAGCTCTTCCGCGCTTACTTCGCTCTCATTTATGATCTCAAAGGATCCGTCCCCGTAAATGACCAGGTCTTCCCTGCCTGCAGCGGCTGCCGACCTGTAAAGGACCCCGTTCCTGAGCACGTAACCCTTTTCCTGCACTCCGTAGTAGTCCCCGTTTACAGCCAGTATGGCTCCGGCACTCTCCGCTATGTCGCTGGTCGCCGCCGTTACGTTCTTTCCGTATGTATTGTTTGCAAATGCAGTCTTGAGATATTCAGGAGAGCTGAGCTCTACTTTCGCGACGTATACCGCCGTATCCGCGTATTCGTATTCGCTTAAGCTTACCGATATGTTCCCGTCCGTGTAGCTGTCCTCTGTGACAAGAGCCGCTCCGTATCCGGTGCCGGCATCTTTCACGGACTGACCAGCAGCGCTCCCCGAAGAAGCCGTCCGTCTGTCCTTTGACCTGCGTCCTGAAGAGCCGGCGGAATAGCTTTCCTGCTGCAAGCTTTCAGCTGCTGCCGTTTCCACCACCTCGTAAGTCTTCGTAAGGACGAAGGTATCCAGCGCCGTGAATACGGTAAACGCTGCAAGAAGAATGGCATATCCCTTTAACAATCTGTTTTTCCCTTTCATCATCTTTCACCTCCCGCTTTTTCTTTCCGCGTTTATGAAAGCAGTTTAGAAAAGAATCCTTAAATCTAACTAAAGGCTGTTTTTTCAGCCCTTTTTTTTGTTTTGTTCCATATATATCTCTACAGGAAAAAAGAAATTCAAAAAATATATTGCTCTTAAGGTTCAGTTTAGTTTGGTCCGTATAATGCGAAGCATAAAAGCCAGACGGCACACGAAAAGAAATCAATTCTCAGATAAAAGAAAGAGAGGTACATATCATGAAAAAGAAAACTACAGCGATCATATTGGCGCTGGCACTGGCCTTATCTCTGGCAGCCTGCGGCAGTGCAAAGGATGAAGAAAAAACTTCAGTTTCCGATAATACGGCAGTGACGGTTTTCGAAAACGACAGCAAAAAGACCGATGCAGGCCAGGTAAGCGAAGTCGTGTCCAGCGCAAACGTCAGTTCCGGAGGAGCCATAGACGCGTCGGATCTGTTCACAAACAGAGACCTTACCCAGACGGCGGATCTTACTGACGCAGTCTACTATACATTGAGCAGCGGAGAGGACATCTCCATCACAAAGGCCGGCGTGTACGTCATAAGCGGAAGCGCCGAGGACGTAACCATAACGGTCGACGCCACAGACGAAGACAAAGTCCAGATCGTTTTAAGCGGCGCGGAGATCACCAACGAAGATTTCCCCTGCATCTACGTAAAGAACGCGGACAAGGTCTTCGTCACCACGGTAAAAGGAACAACGAACAGCCTGACCGTAAGCGGCACTTTCACTGAAGACGGAAATACCAATACGGATGCAGTCATTTTCGCAAAGGACGACCTGGTCTTAAACGGCCTCGGGACCCTGAAAGTCACTTCTTCAGACAACGGCATCAGCTGCAAAGACGACCTCAAGATCACGGGAGGAACTCTCGTTATATCCGCAAAGGATTGCGGACTTGAAGCAAATGATTCCATCTCCATAGCGGACGGAGATATCACGATCACCGCGGCAAACGATGCCATCCACTGCGAGAATGACGATGACTACAGCGTAGGAAGCATATACATCTGCGGCGGCACCATAAAACTAACGGCAGGTGACGACGGCATCCACGCCACGACCATATTCCAGATCGACGGAGGAAACGTTACCGTAGCAGCGGCTGAAGGCATAGAGGCCACCTGGGTACAGATCAACGGAGGAGACATATCTGTCACAGCAACTGACGACGGCGTGAACGCAGCGAAGAAATCTACCGCATACACCGTGCTCTTCGAGATGAACGACGGTACTCTTAAGGTAAGCATGGGCCAGGGCGACACCGATGCCATAGATTCCAACGGAAATATCATCGTAAACGGCGGCACCATAAACATCACGGGACAGAGCTCCTTCGACTATGACGGAACAGCCAAATACAACGGGGGCACCATCATAGTCAACGGACAGACCGTAAATGCCATCACCAACCAGATGATGGGCGGCGGAATGGGCGGAATGCAGCAAAATCAGGGAGGCCAAATGGGCCCCGGAGGAAACCAGGGCGGACCGAGACGCTGGTAAATATCTGAAAGAAAAAGACCATGAACTTTCACAGTTCATGGCCTTTTAGTTTTGTTTCTTTCAGCAGCTTTTCTATATGACTCTAATCTGCCTTAGGCACGGGATTCGAGACCGTGACCTTATGGTCGTACCAGTTGTCCTTAGACCCCAGTATGGCAACATCGAATTCCTCATCGAGATAGGGCACGGGAACGTCGAAGCCGTAAGCTTCTTCCTTCATGCCGTCGCTGAACGTGACGGTGTCCGTGACCGGTTCTATGAGGTCGGCGCCTTCTTTCTTAGCGTCTTCTGCAAGCCCGTAATAGAGCTTCGTGATCTTCTTTGATGCCAGTATCATATGGACTGTCATCTTTCCGTCCTTTACGGTCAAAGTACATTTGCCGTCAAGAGCCTCGTTGATATGGAACATGCTGCTGTCTGTATCAACGTCTACGGTATATACGCCGTCTTCGACGGGCGCCTTCTTTCCGTCTTCTTTTCCCTGCCCGCATGCTGCAGTGAGTATGCAGACCAAGAGGAGAAGACATAAAACGATCTTTTTATTCATTGCCATAAATAGAGTCCATAGCCGCCTTCGCGTGCTGCACGTAAATAGATTGAATGTCTTTCAGGCAGCCCAGGCCTTCGACCTGGGTCTTTACTTCTTCGAAGAGGCCGGATGATATGAATCTCGAGATCCATGATTCCGGGTCTTCCCTGTCTGCCATGTCGTTGTTGGCATGGTCTCCGGCGACCACCATCAGTGGTCTCAAAACCACCTTTTTGAAACCGGCCTGTGCGACTAGTTTTATTACCTCTTCGCAGGCCGTGTTTTCCGGGTCTCCTTCGACGGTCCCAACGAAAACGTTGCTAAAGCCAAGGGCTCTCATCTGAGCTCTCATCTGGGTGTACGAGATCTTTGCCTCGTGGTAGGTCCCGTGTCCCATGAGCACCAGCGCCGTATCTTCCGCTACCGCAGCCGCTTTGACGACAGCTTTTGCCACTGCTTCCTTATCGGCATTCAGGCCTTCGGGATCTTCCGATGCTTCACCGAGAAGCGGTGTCGCTATTGCGACTGCTTTGAAATGGCTTGAATACTCATCTATGGTACTCGTGACCTTATCGTATTCGTGGCCGTTTACAAGATGTGTGGGCTGGATCACCAGGTATTCGACACCGTTTTCGGCTGCTCTTTTCAGAGCGTCTTCTACGTTGTCTATCTTTATCCCTTCATCCTTCAGGATATGTTTGATTATCATACCCGAAGTAAAAGCACGCCTTACGGACCAATCCGGAAAAGCTTCTTCAAGAGCCTTTTCTATGCCGTATATATCCCTTTCTCTGCTGCCTGCATATGATGTTCCGAAGGATACCGCAAGGAGTTCCTTCTTCCCTATGCCGTCCGCATTTCCGGGATCGCCTGTTTTAGACATTTTCATTTCTCCTGATTACTGGATGGAGTCGATCGCAGCCTGAGTGTGCTGTACGTAGATAGCCTGGACGTCAGCAAGCCTTCCGAGTCCTGCTATCTGTGTATCGATGTTGTCGAAGAGTCCCGACGCTGTGAACATGGATACCCAGGATTCTTCATCTTCGGGATCTGCCATATCGTTGTTTGCGTGGTCGCCTGCAACTACCATGAGCGGACGAAGGACTACTTTCTTGAAGCCTGCTTCGTTTACAGCCTTGATGATCTCTTCGCAAGCTGTCTCTTCGGGTTCGCCTTCAACTGTTCCGATGAATACGTTCTTGTATCCGAGAGCGTTCATCTGAGCCTGCATCTGGGAATATGTGACCTTTGCAACGTGAGCTGTTCCGTGTCCCATGAGAACGAG
>CAYUGP010000106.1:0-5333 GCA_964444315.1 uncultured Oscillospiraceae bacterium
TTCGGGAGAAAGCATTTCTACCGTTAAAATAACATGGGTTGACGACTATGTCAAATAAGATCACGTATTTGAGGTTGTAATGATCGTTATATTCAACAAAAAATCTCCAGATAAAACACATCTTAGTCTTATCTGGAGATTCTCTTCTCACTTAAGCCAGCGTCGCCTCGTCAGTGCTGGGCTTTTCTTCAACTTCTAGCTGCATTCATATTCTTTTACCGAAAGAATTCTACTCGGGATCTGCAATTATAGGGCATTTATTCTTTATCCAGTCGACAAATATATGAACGCTCTCAGCGCAGTCCTTTTTATATGTAATGTAGTGAGGAAAACGAAGATCTCGGTCCATCATCCTTATCAGCACTCTGTCCTTTGATTCGCTTTTCTTGTACATAAGCTGCTCGGTGGTGTTAAGGAAAAAAAGCGTTCCGGCAACGCCCTTCATCTCCTCATACACTTCTCTTCTTGCAATAGAACTGATAGTATGTTTCGGAGCCCTTGCCTTTAGTATCTTTTTAAAACTGTTAAGATTATCATCATCTTCATCAAGATAGAGGATATCCTGACCGTCCAAGTCTTTAAGATACATATCCTTTTTTTCGCTGAGGGGATTCGATCTTGGAATACATACATAGACATAATCAAGAAATAATAGCTGGCACTGTAGCCCTTCCTTTTTTATCATATGATTTGAAAAACCTACATCGCCATCGCCACTTGCAATTATTCCTTTAATCTCTGATTCATCTGCCTTTTGGACTTTTATGTTTCTGCTTATATCATGAAGATAACGGGGCAAAATGTTATCCATAAAGAATCTGTCGCTGTATACTATGCGCATTCCGTCTCCGGGATGCTTGGCTGTACGTATCCTTGTCCTTATGTTATCGTAATCATCCAGGGTATGTTTTGCGAACTCGTACATCTGCCTTCCCTGCTCATTGATTTGTATCCTGGATGCGCTGCGGTCAAACAGTTCTGTTCCAAGTTCTCTTTCAATCTGAGCAATAGTCCGGCTAAGAGCCGGCTGGCTCAAATATAGCCTTTCTGCAGCTTTTGTGATATTTTCGCATTCGCATACAATCATGAACTGCCTTAGCTTCTCAAAGTCCATACCCACGCCTCCCAGGGCGAAACGCTAAAGATCAAATACTCTGTATGTTAGTAGTATATTGCCGCAAGAGACCATTTGCAAGAATGCCCTTGATCCTTTTCATGATCAAGGGCACTCTATAAACCTTATAAAGGTTTCTTTTTAGAACATTTTTGCCATAATACACATAACTGCAGAAAGCTGTCCGGCGGCTTCCGGAGGAAGAAAATCCAGGCTTCCAACTGCCTTTTGAAAACCCTCCGGTGTAAATTCGACTTCTTTTGTATAATCCATTTTTCCTGCCTCCTAAAATCTGTAGTTTAAAGCATAGTCCTGAACAGCAAGAAGGTTCTCTCTCCTGCAATCGTTCCTAAAGGACATCATCTTGTTTTGACTAAGCACAAAATGTGAACCTCCAAGAGAATCAATGAGTTTCTTAGCATAATCTACGCACTGCTCTGGAGTTCCGTTTCCAAGAAGTTCAACTGGCATCCCGCCTGTTATAGTGATATTGGGGCATTCACGGCGAAGTTCCATAATATCATCCTGTTCAATTGTTACTGCCAGATGTCCGTCAGGAAAATCCTTAAAGAAATCCTTGATCTGAAGGTAAGATGCTTCGCAAAAGAGCATATAAAGCCCATCGTATTTCTCTACCATATCGAGAATCTTTTTCAATGTGATGTAGTAGAACCTTTCGAACTGTTTTGCATTCATACAGCTGTGAGCGAGCATGACTGAGTAGACATCATATATGGCGTTTGGATTTTTATTTGTCAGTGATGCTTCTACCTGTCCGAGTAGCATCGGTTCGTTAGCGCCTATGTATGCGTCTATCTTATCCGGCTGCCTTCTCATATCTTTACTGAATGCCCTGAATCCGCGCAGTCCCCATGAGAACAGGTCTTCTACAGGAGACATATGCAGTCCGTTCTTTTCCTGCGGGCAGCCATATTCTTCGATGAAGATCTTCTGTATATTCTCTGAATATGCGTTATATTCAAGGAAACCCTGAACGGCTCCTCTATACTGATCATACGAGAAGGATTTGAACTTCCTGGGCATTATCTTGGTCCATCCAAACATTACCGGATTTTCGATTATTTCGTCATATTCATCGTCCTCCATCAGACACCAATCCGGGGCATTGATTGTACCTGCTTCATCATCTATAACATAACCCGGATTACCCAAAGGATTGGATATATGAAACATGTTCCTTGTTCCAAGGTCTTCATAAGTATCAAAGTGATACCTTTCATGGAATTCTCTTACAGCTTTCTCCATTAGAGAAAGATCTTCGTTTGCCTGCATCAATGTAAGATTTAGATCCGAATCAAGGACCTTCCAGGTCCAGAAATTAGAACTGGGCGGAACCCTGTGAGTCTCCCCACCGCGTACGGTGTTCCTAAATAGGTCCAGTCTTTCCTTTAACATTTCCTGTGACATTATGTGCCTCCTAATAACTGCCAACATTATCTTTACAACACTAAATTAGCATGTGTATTTTGTTATGTTAAATGCCGATTTTGAGATAATAGCATAACAGTATTGTTATGCTAATTTTAGAATATTGTTTACTTGATCTACGTGGCAATGATTGTAAGGTTATTAATTCGATGGAAGGAGCTTGATGATGACTGCATCAATAAACATTAGTTAGCGATATTATTGAGCGCCCCTGATAAAGTCGTCAGATACTTGTCTACATTTTTTTATCTGTAAAAAAATCTCCAGATAAAACGCTGCTTTGTCTTACCTGGAGATCGTACGATGTTTATCGAAGTGTTTTCAATATTTTGAACTTGATTTTAGGTTTGTGCGTTATCTCATTGACCTCCGCATGATCATATTTCCAAAGCTCTGACTGAGGAGTGCAGATCTCCATCTGTTCTGCCTTTGCCCATGATGGGATCTTGGGCTGGAGTTCCTTCATTCGAAGCATCATTTGCTCCATATGATCCATATAGCATTTCCCACAAAGTCACATTTTGTATTCAACAGTATTGACAACTTGGGTATCTTTCAGCTTTCCCAGAACATCCTTTAACATCCCGCCGATCGATCCATCCTGGGTGTCCTCCTCTTCATTCTGTCCGGAAATTTTGATCATCGCAACATCTTCAGCAATCATATTGACCGCCTCTTCCTGCTCCTTTGTGCATACTACCACAGCGCAATCTTCAATATGCAGTTTATCCATGATATCCTCCGGCGTCAGGTCTTCCGAGAGCGTTACCCTTGCACAGTCTTCGACCCGCACGCCACTCGAATACTTACCGAGCACGGTAGATCCGATCTTGACTATGGGACGGTCTGTGATATATCCCAGGTCCCGATCGATGATCCTGAGTTCATCTACGACACTGTCGATCTCATCAAAAGCATCTTCCAGTTCTTTGTTCACGCTGACGGTCCCGCCTGCAAACAGGTACTCAAGATTAGAAAGCGCCTCTGCGTCCTGAATGGAAACGTCACCGGTGACACAAAGCTTTGCCCCATACTTCTTTATTGTTTTTGGCTTCAGTTCGACATCGTCATCAATAAGCTTTGCGCCATCCGGGACACGGACGATCTCTGCGCCTTCATCAAACATCTGAACTAGATCAGAGACCAGGCTTTCTGCTATGACTATCCTTTTGGCCGCAAACTTAGTCCCTTTCGCATTCAGTTTTTCCATGTCGATCGCTGTGTCAAGGAAGAATAGATTCCCGGGACAATAGTACATGGTGTTGACTGCTCTTGCGATGAACAGATCATCGATCTCGGTATCAGCCTTCAGGATCGTAGATCCGTCAGGATAGTATTCAGTCTTTCCATTCACTTGAATGTTCGTAAATCGTCCTTCGTAGCTTTTCGGCATAAAGGCTTTGCCGTTCACTATGATATGACAAAAACTTTTTACAGCGTCCCCGGCGCCATCCGCAATGGTCAATTTCCCGTTGACCAGCAGGAAAGTACCGGTCCCATCCGCCTCCGGTCCAATCTCTCCTTTGCCGTTGAGGGTCTTCACAGTGACATCCTGTCCGTCAGGCAGTTCCAGGACGCTCGCAACATTCATCGTCACCGGATACCTGTTAAGCAGTTCCTTGGAACGTTCTCCGACGATCAGGACTCCTGCATTGATGGTGGTACTCTCAAATCCGGCAAGGCTATCTTCAGTTACTCTTCTGGCATCGCATACCGCGGCATTGATAAGTTTCTTTTTCATGAGTTTCATCCTCCGTTATTCTTTCAATTCTTCTCTCAGGAGTTTTCTCGCTCGGCTTAATGCTGCCCGGACTCCTGATGGCGAAAGTCCGTATTCTTCAGCAAGTTCCTTTGAGTTATATCCTTCAAAGTACCTTTTGATAAAGAGCTGGGACAGATCAGGTGGCAGTGAAGAAATGATCATGGCTGCATCGATTTCCGAGAAACCTCCTTCTGTTTCCTCCTCATCCTGCAGCTGGTTTTTCTGCTCCACCGTTCGCCTTTTGCAGGTATCGTAGAAAAGATTTCTTGCTACCTTATACAGCCAGGCTCGTCGTTCTTTTTCTCCCAGTTCCTCCAAAAGATCCAGATTGGAAAGTGCCTTCATGAAGGTCTCCTGCAGCAGATCTTCTGCATCACTTACGTTTCCGGATATCATGCAGCAGTATCTAAACAGTTCTGCCCGATATACGGTATATAGCTCTGTGATCATGGCGCTCTCCTTTCTTTTCGATTTCACTCTTATAACGTTTGAAAGACCCAAAGTGTTTTTCTCTGTTTATATTTATTTAAGATTAACTATAATGCAACCTAAAGTTGCGTTATAGTTGGTGGTAAAGACTCGTTCTTTTGCTTATACTGTGCTAAAAAAGGAGGTCTAATCAATGCACTTTTCAGGTATTTTCATCTTGTGGGCAATACTCTTCCTTGTAGCCCTTGCAGTGTCCATCTATCTTATAGTTTTGCTCATTAAAGCTCTTCTCCGGTATATAAGGTCAAAGCCCGTTAGAGAAGAAAAGACAAAGTCTGCAAAATCTCTTGGCGAAGTCATAAAAAGTCACCGTATGTCATGCCTGATGACGCAGGAGTTTGTTGCGGAGTCTCTTGGCGTGTCAAGGCAGGCAGTTTCGAAATGGGAAAGCGGTACTTCTGATCCAAGCACGACAAATCTTATCGCGCTATCGAAATTGTTTGGGGTCTCCCCTGAAGAGCTACTGAAAGAGGTTGTGTAGTTATAAGCTTACCGTAAACAAAAATCTCCAGATAAAAC
>CAYUGP010000107.1:0-5314 GCA_964444315.1 uncultured Oscillospiraceae bacterium
TAAAATCGTGGTAAGTGCAATAGTACCGTTATTGATAAGGCTCGGAACGGCCTCAGGTATCATGACCTTCATTATGATCTGCCTCGGTGAGGCACCCATGCTCTGCGCCGCTTCTATTATATTGGGATCGATCTCCCTGATCGAACCTTCAACAAGCCTTGCCACATAGGGAAAAGCCGCAACGAAGAGAGGAACTATGGTAGCTTTGGTGCCTACGGTCGTGCCTATGACGAGACGGGAAAGCGGAAGCGCCATGATCATGAGGATCAGAAACGGTATGGATCTTAGGAAATTTATCACCACGTTCAAAACCGACATGAGCCATGCAGGCAGCGGTCTTACGCCGTTCTTTTCTCCCGCAACGAGTATGACTCCTAAAGGAAGTCCGAACAAGAAAGCGAGTGCAGTAGCAAGGACCGTCACATAGAAGGTCTCCCATATGGCATAGGGGATCTCATATTTGAGACACTGGATCGCAAGATCTATGGATTCAGGAGTAAACATCTGACTATACATGAGAATTCACCTCCTCTGCCTCTATTCCGCCCACCGACCTTATATATGCAAGGGCCTGGTCGAACTTGTTGTTAGGAACACCTATGAGCATGGTACCCACTATATTGTCATGGATGACCCTCGTGTCTGCCGTAAGTATGGTGGCGAGTATGCCCATCTCCACAGCCATATTCGCAATGAGCGGCTGGCTTGTGGTATCCGTCCCGTTGAATATAAGGCGGATCTGACGTATGGCATTGGAATCAAAAGCGACCTGGTCGCCTCGTCCGGGGAATACCAGTCTCCTTCCGGCCTCTGACGTCGGAGCGCCGAAGACCGTGGCAACATCACCCTTTTCAACTATCACTCCGTTATCGAGGATCGCCACCTTGTTGCAGCATTCCTCCACCACGCTCATCTGGTGAGTGATGATCACGCAGGTGATGCCCAGTTTTTTATTGATCTCCTTTATGAGGTCGAGTATTTGTCTCGTGGTCTTTGGATCCAGGGCAGAAGTCGCTTCATCGCAGAGAAGGACCTTCGGATCCGTAGCCAGGGCGCGGGCTATGGCAACTCTTTGCTGCTGGCCTCCGGAAAGCTGCGCCGGAAATGACTTTGCCTTATCCGGCAGACCGACAAGCTCCAGGAGCTCCATCGCCCTTTTTTCCGCTTCGGCCTTCGATGCACCTGCGAGTTCCAGAGGAAAACATACGTTTTTAAGGCAGTTGCGCTGTTTGAGCAGGTTGAAAGCCTGGAATATCATGGTGATCTCTCTGCGGGCAGCTCTGAGTTCTGCGGGAGAAAGAAGCCCCATGTCCTTGCCGTTCACTATAACACTTCCTTCGGTGGGACGCTCAAGCATATTTATGCATCTTACCAAAGTGGATTTTCCTGCGCCGGACATACCTATAATACCGTAAATATCACCATCCTCGATGGTGATATTTACGTCAGAAAGTGCATCGACTGTAATGCCGTTATTGCTGAAACTTTTACTTAGATGTTTGATCTCTATCATCAGTATTTTCTGGCTCCTGTATGACTACAGAACGCAAACGACCGATCCGCCGTAAGTCTCTGTGATGAAGTCCTTAACTTCCTGGTCTTTGAATGCTTCTACCAGAGCTTTTATCTCGTCTGAGTTTTCATTGCCTTCTTTTACACAGACGATATTGACATATGCTGAAGCGCTGCCTTCGATGACAAGTCCGTCTTTGACCGGATTGAGTCCTGCGCCGACAGCGAAGTTCGTGTTGATTATTGCGAACTCTACATCCTGTCTGATGGAAGGTACTGCAGCAGCCTCTACCTCAACTATCTCTATTTTGTGAGGATTCTCAACGATGTCGTTCTTCGTTGCCTTGATACCGGCTGCAGGATCGAGCTTGATCAGGCCGTTAGCCTCGAGAAGCTGGAGAGCACGGGCTTCGTTTGTCGTATCGTTGGGAACGGCAATCTGTGCTCCGTCCGGTATATTGCTCAGATCCGAAAGTTTTCCGGGATATACCGCCATAGGCTCTACATGTACTCCGAGGACGCTTACGATATGTGTTCCGTTCTCTCTGTTGAAATCATCGAGATAAGGAACATGCTGGAAGTAGTTTGCAAATACTTCTCCGCTTTCAACTACCATGTTCGGCTGAACGTAATCGTTGTATTCGATGACCTTCAGTGTATAGCCTTCGGGCAGATGCTTTGCAACTACTTCGAGGATCTCCGCGTGAGGCGTCGGGGATGCGGCTATTGTAATCTCTTTTGTTTCTGCTTCTTTGCCTTTATTTCCGCAGGCTGCGAAGGAAAGAAGAAGGATGGCTGCAAGCAGAAGGCTTGCGATTCTTTTCACGTTTTTCATTTTTATTTCTCCTTTGTATATTAATGAACTGCGTTAAAAAAAGGCGGGGCTTCCGAAAAGTCCCGCCTTAAATCAAACCTAATAAGTAAAATACTATGAAGCAGTCTTTCCGGAAACAGGCGCATTAAAGCGCATGGGCATAGCCATGCTCATTTCCATCATCATCATGCTTCTGACTCTAATGCTCGATGTCATCGAAAGACTCCTTTCCTCTGTATTTTCTGTGATTATAGCAAGCGGCAACAACTATGTCAATACTTTTTTGTTGCCGGGCAATAAAAACTGTATTTTTTAATTCGGATCCACCGATCCTCCGAATTCCTCTCCGCCCATCTCCGGTGTAGGTTCGAAGTCCATCATGGTCTTCCTGCCTGACTTATCAAGCTGTGAGACTGTGACATTGGGGAACGGTACGTTTATATCGTACCTGTAGAAGATCTTCAGTATCTCCTTGTTCATGAATCTTGTTACACCTCTTACGTCCACCTCGTTGCATTTGCACATTATCATCAGGTCAACGCCGCTGGCTCCGAGAGCATTCACGCCGAGATAGGTAGGCTCATCGAGCAAGCGGTCGTCCTTTACCATAAGTCCGGGCAGTTCTTTTTTGAGCACCGCTTCGACGTAGTCTATATCCTGTCCGTATTCTATGCTTACCACGCATATGGCCAGTGAAGCTTCCTTGGTCATATTGAGGACTCCTGTAATGTCAGAGTTGTTGAAGATCTTTATGTTCCTGTCTTGACCCACTATCTTCGTTGTACGGAGACCTATGTCCATAACGGTCCCTCTGTAGTCTCCTATGGTAACTATATCACCTACCCTGAACTCTCCTTCAAAGACGATGAAGATACCTGCGATGATGTCTTTGATGAGGCTCTGGGCACCGAGGCCTATGACCAGTGACAATACTCCGGCACTGGCGAGCAGGCTCGTTGAATCCACACCGAACTGATAGAGACAGTAGAACAGGACTCCTATAGCTCCTCCGTATTTTACTATTGACATGAGCAGGTGTCCTATGGTCTCTCCCCTTGCTCCCAGGAGCGATGTGATGAGCCTGACGGGGAATCTGAACAGGAAGCTTGCAAAACCAACAAACACTATGGCCATCATCGATGCGCTGATAGCAAATATATTGACTCCTCTGTCCCAGTTGCCGCTTATGATGTAGCGTATGACGGAACCTTCCTTAAAGAAGGTATTCACGCCAAGCACTGCTATCATGATGTAAACAGCAAGGATGCCGCTGACGATACTGAGCATGAATATGAGTTTTTGCTCAGGACCTTTGTCATTCCAGTGGATGGCTTTGTAATCCCACCGCGATGCGGCCTTGACAGTCGACACATTGCGTCCTGACGGGAGCAGTACGTTGAATATGACGGAATCGAGTCCTTTGCTTTCCTGATCGCTGCTCATAGCTGCGTACAGCATCTCTTCCTCTTTCGTGGTAACGGTGACCGTGAATGAAAGGACGATTATGAGGAAAAGGCTGATCAGGGACGTTACAATGGACACGGGAGTTCTGGACTGGAACATCTCGACTTTTGGAATAGCTGTTGCGATATAGTAGCCTTCATTGTATCTGAAATACTGGAAGAACGACTCTCCGTTCACCCTGGTGAAACCGTAATAATCGACACCGTTGAAAGCCGTATTCGTAACTCCGATATCTGCGGCTTTCATACCTACCCTTGCTTCAATGGGCGAATAAACACATATATGGTCTTCACTGTTGTCGTACAGCACGATATATCCGCCGCTTAGGGCATCGGTGGAGAATATATATTCAACGTCCGTGGAAGCCAGGATCTTATCCGTGATATCGCCTCTTAAGCCGATCTGCAGCATGGCTCTGTGAGAATGTACATCAGCCGTACTGGACATATTCTCGTAAGCGTAACGGGAGAGATAAACCGTATCTCCGTTTTCATCACGGGCCGTAAAGTACGTAAAGGCGACCCCGATATACTGGCTGTGTTCACCTACATCACTGGTCATGGCTTCCTGAACCAGTTCATCCTTTTTGCCGTCCAGGATCTGAAGGAAATCATAAGACTGGTCTTTGGGATCATGACTGACCGTGAAATACCAATTGGGTGTGCTCGTAGCTATGGTGTGACCGTCCTCGTCAAAAATATAGATGGACTCTATGTCATTGGCTTCACATAATTCCTTAAGCCTTGGATCGGATCCTACGGACTTCAGATAATTGCCTTCATCATCGGTTACATAGTGTTTGATGCCTTGATCATCGTAATATGAGTAATACCTGTCTGTTTCGCTGTTAAGGACCGATGGATCTTCCTCGATTATATATGCTATGAGCTTTGCTTTGGCCAGGAAACGGCTGTCGTAATAATTCCTGATAGATTCCCTTGTAACCAGACTTTCCTGGTAACGGGTCGACACTTCCTCAAGAGCTACCGTTGAGTCGTCGACGCTTTCAGATATCTCAAGAAGTGTCTGGTTGTAGAATGACATGCCGAATATGATCAGAAGACCCGTAAGCATGAGAGGAATGATCTTTTTGAATATGGATATATCAAAAATGACCGTATTCCCTTTTTTGGTACGGAAGATCTTCTTTTCCGTCTCCACCGCATGACGCACGAAATCATTGCGTACGATCACCGCATAGATCATGCAAAGGAGCATGGTAAGTATATAGCTGGTTTCCGCCCAGAATATGACGTACTTGTCATTGGCGAATATCTTGTCCGTATCGGCCACAGCGCATATAACGGTGCTGTTGCCATAGGTCTTCGAAGTGCAGTAGTACTTATTGCCGTTTATGATCTCGATCCCGGAATACCCGTCCGAAAAAGCCTTTTCCGAAAGCCCTGCCTCAAGTGCATTGCGTCCCGTCAACACTTCTTTGCCGTTCTTGTAGTAAATGAAAGTAGAGTCGGTCTTATCTACAGCAAAGAGGAAACCATCGTTTCCCACGACCGACCTGCTGAG
>CAYUGP010000108.1:0-5308 GCA_964444315.1 uncultured Oscillospiraceae bacterium
GGGATTGCCGGTGGCAGGGAGAACGAAGTTCCTGGTATCCTGGGACTCGACACCCTTGAAGCTGACCTTTGCGGTGCACTGGACCTCTCCGTCCGTAAGCTCTGTGGGCTCTCTTAGGACCACCTGCTCTATATCCGTGATCTCTATCCTCACGGTATCGTTGGTACCGTCGTTTTCACCGAGATAACAGATTATGATCGCAGTTGCGTGATCTTTGTCCGCCCACTCCCAGTTGCACCAGTAGTAGTCGTGGAATTCTATGACGTATTCGCTCTGGTCATAGCCCAGTATCCCGCCTTTGCATATATATTCGTAGGGGTAATAATCGGTATATGTGTTGCCCTCACCGTCCTCCCAGACCGCTTTCACATTGAATACAGGGTCTTCGGGACGGACATAATACTGAGTAGCTCTTGCAGGCTCGATATAGCTCATCACTGCGTAATCGTGGCAATCCTGCATGATCTCCTCTTCAGTCATGTCTCCGGCTGCATCAGGATGAGTCATATAGTAATCATATGCTTCCTGGAAATAAGTCTGATACAGTGTATTCAGATCGAAATAGTACTGGCCATGATCGAAAACATCGTCATCGTGCTCTGGCATGGCTACCGGAGTCCAGGATGCCGTTTCCAATCCCTTTTCGCGCAGTTTCTCGTAGAGCACGCCCTGATATGACTCTGTATCAAAAATGTTCTTGAAATCATAGTTCCCGAAATCTGCATATATCTTCTTGCTGTCCTTTCCCACAGACCAGTTTCCTCTTCCGAATGCTTCGACATCAGAAGGCGCATGCTCGGCCGCGTAGGCGTCGGAGGCACTCTGTGACATACCCATGATGATATATGCCTCTGCATATCTGGAGTTATAGAAAAAGTCATAATCGAACTGATCATACAGCCCTTCAAAATAGTAATCACCGTTCGAGGCGCCGCTCTCCGAAGTAAAGATATTGACGGTTTCCTCCGTTCCTTCGGCAAACGATAAGGCCGATGCGGAAAGAAGAAGTACCAGAACAAATATCATGCATGCGATCTTTCTTAAAGTTTTCATATGGATTCTCCGTGTCCTGCAATACTTAAACATCAAAAAATGACGTACACGCCTTTGTATACGTCATCATTGTACCATATAATGGATAAAAGTAGTCACTTAAAATAATCCCAGTTGTATTTCGTCCCCGTAGCCTCCGGTACCGATTCCCTGTCCCAGAAATGGTTGGATGCAATGTCCTCCGAAGTCACGTTGAAATATCTGTAATGATACCTTTCCGGCACCACCCCCATGGACGATACGGGATCGTCCCAGGTGACGTCAACTATGTACCACTCTCCGTCCAGGCGCACCTGGTTCCAGGCATGCTCGCCGTATTCCTGACCGTTGTCGCTGTGTCCGAATACGCTTATGCATTCTATGCGGCAGATATCCATAAGAAGCTGGAAGGTCCTCGTATATCCCTCGCATATCCCCTTGCCACCTATGAGAGCGCCGTAGGGGTTGTCATTGTCTGGATCCGGAATCCCTCCGTAGCCTTCCACTGTAGCCACGTCGTATTCCATGAAGTCGTAAAGATAGGCATGGACCGCATACTCGAGCTGGGCTTCGCTCTGCCCGGGCTTTGTAACTTTGTCCAGGAGCTCCCTGCAGGCAGTGAGTATGGCTTCATCCTTTTCGTGGAGCCCGGACCAGTCACCGCTTTGCCAGGCTTTGAGTATCCTGTCCTCATCGTAAGTCCATGAGCCTTGATCATCTCCGCTCTGCCCGCCTTCTCTTTCCATGGGCATATACTCTGGCATATCCCCTACATATCCGTTTCTGAGGCATTTATCGAAAGCCGCTTCAGCTGATGACGGGTCGCCGCATATGAGAAGAAGAGCATATCCGTTTTTGATCACGGCTTTAGAGCCTTTGAGTATCTGCTCCTCTTCGGGAAAATATCCGGCAAATGCCATGGTCCTTCCCTTGATGTAGCCGTCGAGCACGCTCTTGACTTCTTTGGTATCTGCAGTCTTTGAAATCTTAAGCACTGCTATCTCGAAAGCACGGGATCCGCCGGCTGCCAGTATGGCGCCGTCTTCAGCGCAGCCTTCGGGCAGCCCGTACACCGATGAGATATATGTCTCGTATGCATCGCTTCCGGGAAGCGCAGACCTAAGTTCAAGGCCTCCTGAAGATCCTTCGGCTGCCGCCGAAGCAAGCTCAAGAGGGCTGGCACCGGAATCTTTTCCGCAGGCCGCCATAAACAGCAAAAGGCAAAGAGCCATAAGGATGCTCAATGCCCTGTATGAAATTCTGATCTTTTTTTGAAACATTCCTTCATTGAAAAAAAGGGGCTTCATTTCAGCCCCTTCATCTTCTTGTATGCAGTCCTTATATATCCGGCTATGTACAAGGAACCGAATCCTATGACGCAGCCTTTCTTTCCCGCGAGGGCTTCGGCAAGGGTGATGCCGCTTTCCACATCATCTGCAACGGAGGCTTTGAGCCCCTGGCTTTCGAGGTATTCGGCGAAATGCACCTTGTCGAGAGCTCTTCCTGAGAACGGTGTCAGGCACACGAACTCCTGAGCGTAGGGCTTTATGATCTCCACGATCTGCTTGTAGTCCTTGTCTGCAAGAACACCCATGAGGAAGACCACCTTCCTGCCTCCCAGGGTCTTGTCTATGCTTTCCGCAAGAGCTTCTGCGCACTGAGGATTGTGTCCTCCGTCCAGTATGAAGAGCGGGCTCTTTCCGAGGACCTCGAACCTTGCGGGCCAGCGGGTGAGCGCAAGGCCTTTCTTTACTGCCTTGTCGGAGATCATCCATCCCCTCTCTCTCATGGCGGCTACGGTCTCAAGGACAACTGCAGTGTTATGGAGCTGATGAGGCCCGAGAAGCTTTGTGGTGAGCTCTTTGCCTTCCCAGAGGAATCTCTGCCCTTCCAGGGTCTCTTCTATAAAAGTGAGTTTGGAGAAATCCACGCAGGTGAGAGGCACGCCCTTCTCGGCGCAATCTTCCTTTATGACTTCCGTAACTTCGGGAAGTCCGTCATAGCAGACGCAGTGACAGCCCGGCTTTATGATGCCGGCCTTGGTCTTTGCGATCTTTTCCACCGTGTCACCGAGGTACTCGGTATGCTCAAGGCCTATGTTGGTGATGATGGCGACCTCCGGAGGATCTATGACGTTGGTGGAGTCAAGCGCTCCGCCCATGCCAACCTCCAGCATAACTATATCCACCTTCTCTTCGAGGAAATATATCATGCCTATGGCCGTTACCAGCTCGAACTGGCTGGGATGGTCCTCCATCCCTTCGGCTATGTCCTTCACCTTTTCTGTGATGGCTGCAAGTCTTTCCCCGGGTATGTTCTCTCCGTTGATCTGTATCCTTTCGCAGAACTCTTCGATATAGGGAGAGATGTAAAGGCCTACCTTGTAACCTGCCTGCTCGAATATGGAAGCGAGCATGGCGCAGGTGGAGCCCTTTCCGTTGGAACCTGTCACATGTATGAATTTGAGCCTCTTCTGAGGATCTCCCAGTTTGCTGAGGAGCTCTCTGGTCCTGTCAAGTCCAAGGCGTGTGGTGCTCCATGTATAGTTTTCTATGTAGTCTATTGCTTCCTGCGGTGTCATTTCTATTTCACAACTTTCTTAAGACTCTTGTAGAGCGGAGGTATTATCAGGCAGTAGATGACGATCTTGATGGCCATGATGACGAGTCTCATGCCCAGTCCTGCCAGTATGGTCGCCCATGTGCCCCAGCCCTGGATAACGGCTGCAAGGGTATTTACAGGTGTGATGACCGCTGTCAGGAAGTTCTCACTGTTGATGATAGTGGTTATGAGTTTCTTGTTTGAGATGTTTCCGAATTCATTCCTTACGAGAAGACCTGCAAGGAGACATTCAAGGGCATAGGGAAGCAGCCAAAGAGGTGTGGTGGGATCGATCCCGTACATTATGAGCTGTTTGAGAAACTCTCCTACAGCTCCTATGAGCAGGGCGGGAACGGGCCCTAAGGTGAATGCTCCGATCAGGACCGGGAGGGTCTGGATGGAAGCGTTGAAGTTGTTGCTCTCGACATGGAGATAGGTACCGAGAACGAAGTAGATCGCTGCAAGTACTGCAATGAGCGCGATCGTTTTGGTTGTGATCTTGTTCTTTTTCATAATAAAAAACTCCTTTCGCAGCTTTGCCACTCAAGAAGTTATCTTTAAGTGGCAGCGGAATCGGAATTGCATCGCGGAATTTCCCTTCGTCCGGAGGCAAACTCCCATCCTCCGGCACTTCACGCGCAATCCCTACTCTGACCAATAACTAATAAACTTGTTTTTCCGTCACTATATGATCGACTGTCATGTCGTAACGTCCTACGGCTATATTATCAAGCTTTTGGGCCTCGAATGCAATGCAGACGAATGAGGCCTTTTTGCACCTGGGCATATAGCGGTCATAATAACCGCCGCCGTGTCCCAGCCTGTTCTTCTTTTCATCGAATCCGACGCAGGGAACGATGATGAGGTCGATGTCTTCAGGGTCCACCAGCATCGAGGTCTCTATCCTTGGGCTTACTATGCCGAGAAGCCCCGTTTCAAGACCGTCCTTTTCAGCCGGGATCCTGGCTTCCATGATCCCGCCCTTGTAGGACACGGGGAAGCAGAAAACCTTCCCTTCCGCAGGGAGGTGGGAAGGATCTGCTTCATCATATGTAGCCAGATAACTGAAGACCGTTTTGGCAGACTTGAATTCGGGGAGCTGAGATACCTTTCTGCAGATCTCCTCGCTGAAGGCTTCCCTCTCCTCAGGAGTCAGGGCCCTTCTCCTGTCAAAACAAATTTTTCTTTGTTCTTTTTTTTCTTCTTTTATCATTTATGCCAGTTTACCGAAAACGAATTCATAGACCTGTGCGGCCTTTGCTTCGTATTCCTTGAGAAGTTCGGCGACTCTGTCGTCCATCTTCTTTGCGTATTCTCTGTCAGTCATAAGCTTCGTATTGACTTTGACATTGAGAGCTGCTCCCTGGACTGCCGCCCAGGCGAACACCGATGCACATCCTGCATCGGAAGTCATGAGGCTGCTGCCCTTCTTTGCGAAATCATCGGCAAGATCTATGACCTTGCATGCGAGTTCGGTGATCTCCATGGGGACTGCCGCAGCGTCTCTTAAGCATTTTTCGAGGATCTCGTCTCTGCCCGGTTCATCCTTGGGGATGCCGTATGCTCTGGAAAGAGGCTCAAACCCTTCTGCGTCCTTGTCTATGCACTCGAGAAGCTGATCTCTGAGAGAATCCGCTTCACCCATCAGTCTGATGATCTCTTCCTCTACGTCGGC
>CAYUGP010000109.1:0-5266 GCA_964444315.1 uncultured Oscillospiraceae bacterium
CTCCAACCTTTATGGTCTTCATGGGAGGTGCTGTTGCCTCGGAGAGCTGTGCTATTGCATCATCGCTCATATAGGGACATGCAGAAATGTCTGCAGCTCCCTGAGCTACTTTCATTGCGAATGCCATGCAGGTCGGGTTGCCGCATTCTTTACAATTCTTTTTAGGTGTGAGTTTAAAGATATCGATTCCTTTAAGTGCCATTTGAATGAGCCTCCTTTCCTACATAAGCGCGCTGACAAGTGCAGCGATAGTTTTAACTGCTTCGGGGTGTCTCATGAACACAGCATTGGATCCGCCGATGACGCAGGCAGCTGCTGTGGAAACTTCCATTTCGATACCTCTTTCTTCTCTGTTGCCCCATTCGGGAACATCTTCCTCGGAAGCTGTGGACTCTTTTACGACCCAGGACTCTCCGCCGACCGGTGTTACGATAGGCATCTGGAGCATTGCGTCGTTCTGTGTAAGAGCTGCTCCCACCACACGGTCAAGTGTGGATGCTACGTATTCGTAGCCGTAACCTGCTGCTGCGGAACCTACGTTCTGTACGCAGTTTTCAGCTGCAATACCCATCTGGCTGATAAGTACGTTGAGCTGTTTTGCGAGGTTGATATCTACAGCGGATTCAGCAGACATCTTCTGGCCGTATGCCATGACTGCAGATGCTGCGATCGTCTTATAGTCTTCCTGTCTTGCGGATACGATGAGGATGTTCTTTCCTGCGCAAAGCTCTGCAACTTTAGAGAAGAGCTCCGTATCCTTTTCAATGTTCTTGCATCCCTGTACTGCCAGCGGGCAATCGATCGCGTCTGCAACTTCCTTTGCGATCTTTGCGCACTCTTCAACGGATTTGTTCTGTCCGTTGGGGTCGGCACCTTCGAGTGTGAGTACTACGAAGTCTGCGCCGGGCATCTCGGATGCTCTCTTGGCAATTGCTCCGATGCTGTCGCAGCCTGCATAAAATTCTGCGATGCCGGGAACGCTTGCATCGAATCCGTTATCGGTGATCTCTACGCCGATAGCTACTTTGTTTTTGATCTCTCCATCGAATGTATACATCGGGTATACATTCTCGCCACCGATGGTTACTGCCTTTGCACCTGTTCCGAACGTAACTTCGTTCATGGAGCAGTTAAAGACCTGAGGTGTGCGTTTAAAAGCCATTTAAAAATCCTCCTTACTCTAGCTCGTTTTTATGAACAAAACGATACACGTTAATAATAAACTAATCTGCTTGAAATTACAACAGAATTCAGCGTTACATTTTGTCATTAAACGGTCAAAAATACAACTGTTTTTTCTAAAAAGAATAGACTGATATATTGTAAAATAGAACAAAAAGACGATGCTGTAGTTAGCATCGTCTTCATTGCAGCTATAAGCAATGTCTGATCTCTCAATCTATGGGAGTGAAGCTGAACCTCTGTCTTAATCCCGATACGTTCACGTCAATTATAACGTCACCGTTTTTCAGCACGTTTTCTTCGATCTCGTCAGCCTTACCTTCGAGATACTCTTCTACATATCGTTTGGGATCGTCAGTTTCTATCTCTTCAACGAAGACGTCTCTCATCTGGTTGTTGGCGCACTTGTTGAAGATCTCTCTGATCATTTCATACTGCATGGTTTCAGGCCCCTATATACAGCTTGCTTCCCACGAAATCCATGGACTTTATGACACCCGGGATCTCTATTTCCTTGCCCATTATATCGGTAAGTATGATCCTGTCTCCGTCCACTTTGACTTCGCTGACGAATTCACAGATCTTTTCGTCCTCTTCTCCGGGGACGAGTTTGTATGCCGTAGAAAGACACATTTCCTATTTCTCCTTTTTAAGTGCTTCAAGAGCCGCTGCGAGAAGGGTGTCTCCCTCCCTGAATTTGTCTACCGCGTCGTCTACGAGGAAAGCCGCTTCCTTTTCACCGGATGCCTCGAGCTTGTGGCAGATCTCGTGCAGCTCTTCCGTATGAGCTTTGTTGTGCTCGAGCATATATGTCACGAGAGCAATGGCCTGCTCCTTGCTGTCGAAAGCCGTAATTGATTCGTGCATATGTTCGTGTTCATGTCCTGCAAAATCGTGCATAATATCATTCTCCTGACTGTAAGTAAAAGTCTGTTTGTTACTCTGTGATTTTAGCATGCATGGGAAAAACCGTAAACCCCCTCGGGGGTTTTTTTATTCTCCCGTGCATGTTAAAATACCTGTATAAAAGGGAGACATTCAAAATGAACGACAAACAGAAAAAAGCAGTGCTCAACAGGCTTTCAAGAGCCGTAGGACATATGGAATACGTAAAGCGCATGGTGGAAGACGACAGAGATCCCGCTGATGTTCTCATACAGCTGTCTGCCGTAAAGTCAGCCATAAATTCCACCGGTATCATGATGATAGAAGACCAGGTAGACGAAAAGCTAGAAAAAGGAGACTCCGGGGAGGTCAGAGACCTGCTCAAAGCTATGGAAAAATACTGCCGATGATGATCATCTTCAAAGCCACAGGACTTAAAAACGGCCTTGCGGCCGTTTTTTTTATTCATCTATTGGCATTGTCAGCTGGTCGGGAGATATCTCTTCCCAGGATTCCTCCTCCATGATGAGATCGTCTATATTCTCTATCTCTGGAAGATCCGAAAGAGTCTCGAAACCGAAAAGCTTAAGGAATTCCTTGGTGGTGCCGTAAAGGTAAGGCCTTCCTATGGCCGTGCTCCTCCCAAGCTCTGCTATGAGGTTCTTTGCCAGTAGGCCCTCCAGCACCCTGTCTGATTTGATACCTCTTATGGAATCTATCTGGGCCTTGGTCACAGGCTGCTTGTATGCGATTATTGCAAGAGTCTCAAGGGCCGGCTGGGAAAGCCTTTTTTGTTTTGCAGGGGTGCAGAGCAGCTGGATGTAGTCATCATTTTCCGCAGCGGTGCAGAGCTGAAAGCTCTTGTCCATCTCCCTTATCCTGAGTCCGCTCTCCCTCTCTTCATAATCCTGCATGAGCTCACGGAGTATGTGGAGCATATCGGAGACCGGCATATTGAAAAGCTCCGCGCAAACCCTCGCCTCGATGGGATCCCCCCAGACGAAGAGTATGGATTCAAGAGCTGATTTGATCTTTTCCTTAGTCATTTGACGCTTCCGCCTTTCTTAATATAATGTCTCCGTATCTTTTTTTCTGCTGTGCAGTGATGGATCTTTCCCTTAAAAGTTCCAGTATGGACATGAAGGTTATGACTTTGTTGAAATTGCTGTCGTCCCCTTCTATGAGTTCCGAAAAACTGGTGCTCTGTTTCTTGTTTAATATATCTACCACCTGGGCGATGCGGTTCTCCATGGACATCTTCTGCCGCTCTATCCTCTCGTAGATCCTGTGCATCTCCTCGATGCGCTGCTTCTTAAGGATGAATTCCATGAACGCCTGGGCAAACTCCGAAAGGCTTCCCTTTATGATCTCCTCAGGCTCTCCCATGTAGCCTTCAAGATCTTCCGCAGGCTTGGAATGTATGTGGGAATTGATCTCTGCCTGCTGATCGAGGAATATGCCCATCTCCTTGAACTGCTTGTATTCCACCAGTCTTCTCACAAGATCGGCTCTGGGATCTTCGATCTGCATTTCCTCCCCGGCTGCTGACTTTTCAGCAGGAAGTAGCATGCGGGTCTTGATGCGTATGAGCTCAGCCGCAAGCACCATAAAATCCTGCGCAAGCTCTATATCCATCTCCTGCATCTTTTTGACGTAATCCAGGTATTGAGTTGTGATCTCGGATATCTGTATATCGTATATGTTCATCTTCGATCTTTCGATGAGATATACGAGAAGGTCAAAGGGACCTTCAAAGACATCCAGCCTTACTTTGTATTTCATTTACCCGTGTATTCCGAAAAACTGTTGCTGTAGCCTTCCGCCGCAAATGATTGTAGCATATATTTGTTGTAATTGCACACGTCTGCGTAATTGGAATCGTATGTTCCGTATTCGTTTATCTGGTTGTATAGATTTGCAGGCCCAAGGTAATAGGCTGCAAGGCCGAGCTGGGGATCGCCCTCACAGTACTCTATGAACATCTCCAGCCAGCTGGCGCCTCTTTGGATGTTGTAGTGAGGAGTCCTTATCATCTCCAGAGTATACCCGTCCTGCTCTGCATAGATCAGCATGACCTGCATGAGGCCTATGGCCTCAACTTCGGAGATCGCATTCTCATTGAACCTGCTCTCGGTCTGGCAGATGCCGATCAGCGTATCCTCCTCGCAGAAGGTATAGACAGAAGCCTCATGCCTGAAAAGGTACTCGTAATAGAGGGCTGTCTCATAGGAAAGCTCCGGGTTCACGCTCATCATGTAGCGCGCTCTCCCTTCGATATATGCAGTATTGTTCTCGCTGTAAAAGTCTCTCGCCGGAACATCCTTAAGCGTGCTTATATATAGTCCGCCCACCTCGTGATAGTAGTAGCTGAAGTCGATGCCGCTGAACTCCTTAAGAGCGGGAAGCGAAAGGTAAAGTACTCTCCCTGCCCCCTCCCTTGCCTTTGTCGTCGCGGCGTAATAGAGAGGAGCTTCCTTCTCGCCGAAGGTATAGCTGTGGCCCCAGTAGAGCTCTTCGTATTTCAGGTTGCAGGCGCAGACGTCCTCATAGACAGAGTTCATTGACGGACCTTCTTCTCTTTTAGAGAACCTTACCCAGTGGCGCTCATCGTCGAAGTCTACTGAAAGGCCCAGGGCTTTCTGCACGCATTCAGACATGGGAACGTAAACGTTTCCGTCCACGGAAACGAAAGGCGAATAGATCTGCCAGTTGTTTATGTGGTATCCGTTTATATATATATCTTTACATAAGAAGCTCCCCAGGTTGAAACCCACTGACCCGTAGTTCTCATCTATTCCGGGTTCCGTGAAAGGCTCTGCCTCGGGAACGTTGTTTTCTATCTCTGTGATTTCGCCGGTATCCGCCGGCTCGTTTTCGCTTTTTCCTATACGAACATGCAGTGCGGCATAATATACCGCACTGCAAGCAAGTAAAACAATTATTGATTTAGTCAGAATTTCTTTAGTTCTTTTTTGCATCCGCACAGCTCAGTCTAACGAGAGCCCTGTCACGCGCAGCAGCGGCGAGAGTCTTTTCAGCCGGTAAAATATCCGCCTTTTCCAGCTGCTTCTCTGCTCTTTTCAGCGCGTTCTGTGCTCTTTCAATGTCTATTTCATCCGCCCATTCAAAGGAGGCAGCTAGGAGTCTGGCTAAGTTTTCTGTCATGGAAAACATGCCGCCTATGCACGCTGCGTTTCTG
>CAYUGP010000110.1:0-5254 GCA_964444315.1 uncultured Oscillospiraceae bacterium
TACATCTGAACGAACTCGTGGGCGTAGGTCCCTATGGGGGTGAGGCCAAGCTTCATGGCGTAGTAGACGTTGGACGTTCCAACGCACTTGTCCGTTTCGAAGCACATCCTCTTTATGACTTCGCCTTCCCATTCTCTCGAAAGCCTTCTTCTGCATCCGAACTCGGCGAATTTGAAATTGTAGGTGCCGTCATTCAATGCTTTGATCTTGGCATCGAGCTTTTCCTTTGCAGACTTGAGAGGGACATCATAATCATACTTCATCCTGAAATATACTTCGTTTATTATCTCGAGAAGATATATTTCGAACTGCATGGCGGAGAAGAGGGGCCCTTTGACCGTACAGATCAGTTTTCCGTCTCCTGAAAGGGATGTGTGCACATATTCTCTGATAGGGTGCCAGAGCCTCAGGAACTCCACGTAGTCGTCTTTTATGAATCTTATGGATCTGAGATAATCCAGTTCTTCCTCCTTGAACCGGAGGCTGCACAGGTGATCGATCTGAGCGTTTATCTCGTCAAGCATCTCTGGAGTGAATACCACGTCTTCGTTTCTGCACTTGAAGTAGTACTCTCCTGTCAGGTCCGTATGCTTGTGGAAGATCACCTGATCCATGTTGAATTTGTAAAGGTCAGTATCCAGAAGGGATATGACTATTGGTTCCAGTTTCATTTCTCTTTTCCTCTTTAAATGCTTTCGGTCGTTTTGTTTTTGCTTGCTGATAGAACTATGTTTCTCAATTCTTCATATCTGGGCCAGAGCCTTTTGTCCACGTATCTCTTCCAGGACCTTTGGTCATCAGAAAGGAAGAATTCTCTCATTTCAGATGCCGAGATATCTATGGTCTTGGGTATGTAGAGTTCCGATATGTCGAGTCCTTCGACTCCGTCGAACCAGTCTCTTCTTCTTTCTTCTTTTCCGGAGATAAGAAGGTCCGGTTTCATGCCGCATACCTCCTGGGCGTTTTCTATGACGTAGTCTCCCCAGCTGCCGTTATTGCCCACGCCTATGTCGGGGAGAGGATATATCATCACCCTGTCACCGAACACGGTCTTAAGAAGGTCTTTTCTGAGTTCATAGGAGAAGGGGTTCTTTTCAGTCCCTTCTTCCTGGGAAGATCCTATGAAGATGAGCACTCTGTCACACAGAGCCATGGCCATCCTTATCATGTATTCATGTCCCACATGCAGAGTCTGGAATCTTCCGACTATTATCCCCAGACCGTATGCTTTATGCTCCGGCTCGCTTTCGAATACATTAAAGCCAGGATCATAGGAAGGCATGAGCTTTAGCTTGAACAGGTTCTGCCTGTGCAGCCTGTCTATCTTTTCTTTGTGTTCTTTGCTTTCTATGTAGCCGGTCCTGATATATTCATCAAGTTCAGCATAGGTAAATCCCAGCTTGTCCTCGTCTGACATACCTGAAAGACCGTCGGAAGGGACCTTTTCTATGAGGCATTCGGGAAGGTCCAAAACTCTTCCCACAGCTTTGACTTCCTGCACAGTGAGGTGGCAAAGAGGAGAAAAGTCTCCTGCGCTGTCTCCGTATCTGGTGGAATAGCCCACCCAGTCCTCGGACAGGTTGCATGTGTTTGCCACTCTTCCGTTGTGGCTCTGGGAGACGGCGTAAAGTGCCGACATCCTGATCCTAGGCGGGAGGTTTATCCTGCTCTGGTCAGAAAGCTCTAAGGGTATGGCATTTTTAAGGCCGTCGGTGCTTTCTTTTATATTGACCACATAGTGCCTTATGCCAAGGTGCCTGACCAGCATCTTTGCCATGTCTATATCGGACTGGACTCCGTCGGGCATCAGCACGCCTATTACTCTGTCTTTCCCAAGGGCTTCGGCGCAGAGGGCTGCCGTCACGGAACTGTCCTTTCCTCCGGAGATCCCGACTACGGCGTTGCAGCCTTTGCCGTTCTCCTCAAAGAACTCTCTTATCCATGCAACGCATTCGTCTTTTGTTTTTACAGCGTCAAAAGGCATTATCTATTCCTCGTTTTCTATTATCATCTGGCAGCTCTTCATTGTGGTAAGGGCTGCTTTGTGCGTGTCCGGGCTGACGCCGGCGCAGCAGGCTGCATCTATGTATACGTCTGCTTCAGGGAAGTTGGCTTTTATGAGCATGGCATTGCTTACAACGCATATGTCGGTGCAAAGACCTATTACGTGTACTTCGAACTCCTCTTTGTTGGACATGACTCTCAGAATCGCGGGAAGCTTTATGCTCCCGAAGGTCTCTTTCTCAAGGAGCAGGTGTTCTCTTTCCATGAGAGCGGCTTTAACGCTTTTGTCCAGCTCCCATCCCGGTGTCCCCTTGATGCAGTGCTCCACCGGAAGGAAGCGTCCTTCCCTTGTATTCAGATAATCTTCTTTATGGGTGTCGAGGGTCGCTATGATCTCGCCGTCAAAGTTTCTTATCTTTTCGCATACGGCAGGAACTATCGAAACTGCTTCTTTAGATCCCAGGGCTCCGTCCACGAAGTCTTTCTGCATATCTGTTACTATAAGGAATCTTTTCATATCGTCTGTACCTCCTCGAAACAGCAATACCCTTTGTTTACACTTTGAATATATACCGATATTTATGTAAAACATCTCCCGCCGGGAGAAATTTGACCCTTTCTTCACATGCAGGGGCTATACTGTATATTGATAATAATATATTTCAGGGGATATTGATAGTATGGAAAATATAGAATCAGTAAATGAAAAGACAAGAAAGCAGCAGGAAAGGGAAGCCCAGTTCAGAAAAGCGGCTGCAATAGCGGAGGATGCCATAAAAAAGATAGGTTCTCCCATGAATATAGGAAACTATATGCTCAGCGTGGCTGTGGACAGGGAATCTCCCTTAGATGTCCAGGGCATCATAGAGCTCTTCGGGAAAGACGTTCTTGACGAGAAACTGATGAACACCTTCGACGTGTCGGAAAAGCATCTGCGCAGCATGGTGGATGAAGATGTAAGCATAAGGAGCCTGGACGGACTGATGCTCAAAGGGCACCTTGTAAAAGCGAAAAGGCAGAAGAGGGTAGTCATCGCATTCCACGGATGGAGAGGAAGTTGGGCAAGAGATCTGGGCATGACGGCTGATTTCTGGAAAGATAACGGATGCACCGTGCTTTATGCGGAGCAAAGAGCACACGGAGGATCGGAAGGCGAATATATCACTTTCGGGGTGCTGGAGCGTTTCGACTGCCTTGGCTGGATAGACTGGGCAACTGAAAGGTTCGGGAAAAACGTTCCTGTCTATCTGGCCGGAGTATCCATGGGAGCTGCTACGGTGCTCATGGCTTGCGGGCAGAAATTACCGCAAAGCGTCAAGGGCTGTATAGCTGACTGCGGATATTCTTCAGTCGATGAAATATGGCGTCATGTGGCTTCGGACTGTCTGCATCTCATATATCCTGCAAACACATTGAGGACTCTTTGCAAGGAAAAACTCCACTTCGACCCTGTCAGGCATACAACTCTGGAAGCAATGAGAAAGGCTTCCGTGCCCATACTTTTCATACACGGTGAAGACGATCATTTCGTGCCCATGGAGATGACTCTTGAGAATTACGAAGCCTGCATATCGGACAAGATGATAATGCTCTCGCCGGGTGCGGAACACGGTCTGAGTTACTATACGGAGCCTGAAAGGTATCAGGACTACGTTCTGAGATTCTTCGAAAGATTCCACTGAATATGTGCAAACCAAAACTGCCGCCTTTTGACGGCAGTTCTCATATCGCATTATTCATTTTCATCAAGGAAACTGATCTGAGTGCCGTCGCCGAAGCTGATTCCGAATTCTTCCGGCATGAATCTGGGGCACACGTTTTCAGTAGTCTGTATAACTGCTGCGGAAAGCCTGGCTCCTATACCGCAGGCGTCTCCCAGGGATTTTCCGTAGGTAAGACCTGCGCATACTCCGGCAAAGAAGGCGTCGCCCGCTCCCGTCGTATCCACCACGTCCACTTTGAGGGCCGAGCACGTGCCGCTTTCTCCGGACATCTCTGCATAAACGGCTCCCTTTGCTCCCATGGTCACTACCATGGAAGGAATATGAGCAGCCGTTATCTTTGTCAGGAGTATATCCTTCATCTCTTCCGGAGCTTTATCCAGATAATCCTCTGAGAACAGTATACCGGCTTCTTCGAGGTTGCATACAAGGCAGTCGACATGCTTGAAGAAGTCTCTTCTTTCTATGGCTATGCTCATATTGGAGATCACGGCATATACTTTTTTGCCGTATTTGGCCGCATAGTCGAAGACCGTCTTGACTATCTCCTTGTCGGCGTCTATTTCCAGGGATATGCTGTCACAGCTCCCGAAGATCTCATCGCCTCTTTCTTTTATCGTCTTCAGGACCGGTGTAAACTCGGGACGTTTGGAGATGGAAGCCACCACGTCGCCTGAATTGTCGAACACGGCAAGCCATATGCCCATTCCGTCCTTTACTTTCCTGATGTATTCAGTATTCACCTTGTGCTTTTCAAGCTGGCAGATCACGTCTTCACCTGTTCCGCTTTCATCCGCAAGGCTCAGGAAAGTGGGCCTCAGCTCCATATTTGCCAGGTCTTCCACTATGTTTCTCGATACGCCGCCGTGGACTGTCCTGACTTCGCCCATGTTCCTTCCGTCAGGGGGTTGTAGCTGCTTAAAGGATATCCCTTTATATCCACGAATACGGGGCCTATGACTACTATGCCGTTCTTACTCATTTTTCAGCGCTTCTTTCTTTCAGATGAGATACTGTTATTGTAATACAAAAACCACTTTTGTGCACATAAGCAGGATGAACATGGATATTTTAGTGATGGAAACATAGTTATCCAATGTGTTTTTAGCAAACTGGTATACCAGTCCCCCTTCTTTCGTCAATACACATCCCTTGTTTGTCCTTTTGAATCATAACTGCTTTATCGTATTAACGTAAAAAACAAGTCCGAACACTGTTCTTGTAACAAAAAGGTTCGGACTTGTTCGTATTGGTAGTGCCTAGGGGAGTCGAACCCCTGATTCCAGCGTGAGAGGCTAGCGTCTTGACCACTTGACCAAGGCACCGTATTTTTTCTTTCCGTTTTTCGCGGAACATTTGAATTATACATACTTTTCTTATCCTTGTCTATCTTTTTTTCTTCAGTTAATAATTTTTGTATTTAATGTATGCTAAGTCCTTTTTCCCTGTATTGTTTTTTGGTATAATGTCTCGATTGAACGATTACAGAGGATAAATTATGGATCATAAAGAACTGGCTGAACTTTTGT
>CAYUGP010000111.1:0-5201 GCA_964444315.1 uncultured Oscillospiraceae bacterium
AATGTGTACTTGTTTTCTTCTGACATTTGTTTTTTCTCCTCTTACGTAAAGGTTTGTAATTATCGTATTTTACTACTAATGAAAAAGAAAAGCAAATGTCATTCCCATGCATATTCAGATATGCGGGAAACGGAAGAAATGTCTATAAAGGGCAGCCTAAAAAAATCATCCGCCGCATAAAGGAGGCAGAGCTTAAATCCTTTGCCTTCACGGGTGACTTCATAAGATGATATATATACGCTTCCTGAAGGAAACATTGCCGATGAGATCAGTATTTCTTCCGCCGCAGCAAGGGCTTTCCCCGCATCTATCATTTCGCTTTTTTCGTCTATGGTGAGGGCTCCCGCTTCGGCGCAGTCTTCCGCCAGCATCTTGAGAAGCCTCTGTGCCCGCATATATCCGTGCATATCCTCAGCATATGAAAGAGCCATGGAAAACACCAAAAGCAATGATAAGAACACTATGAGGACCTTCATTGGTCAGTTCTCCAGGTACTCGCTGGGGGAAGCAGACTCTATCCTGTATCCGTAGGTCTTTTCATCTCTGATGCCAAGATACTTTTTCCCTGCAGTCACCTCATACAGAGGTACTATCACCTTATACCTAATCACACCCCTGCTCCCGTCGCTTTCCACTCTTTTTACGCTGTACATCCCGGGAGCTTCTATGACGATCTCGGAAGGCTCCACTCCTAGAGACTCAGAAAGACTTGTCCTGAGAGCTTCAGTATCGAAGCCCCCAAGCTGCTTGGCCTCTTCCTTTGCCTCGTACACTATATCGGTTATAAGCGATATCTTCATCTCGTTCTGCTGCTCCAGGATAAACTGGGCAATGAACAAAAGCATTATGGGAAGTACCGCCAGAAGTACTATGAACTGCTTCATTTTTCGTCCACCAGTATTACGTACTGCCTTCTTAAAGGCTCTTCTGTCCAAGCCTTTTTCAATGCATTCTTTATGCTGTTTCCGTCTCCTGCGATCATTTCGAAGATGAAAACTCCGAGAATGATGGTCGCAAGGAGTATTATCATATCCTTCATACCCTTACGACCTCTTCTACCGAGAACACGTTGTTTATCTCTTCTACCGCCTTATCCCTGATGCTTTCAGCTGCTGACCGCAGACCCAAAATAAGGCCGGCTATTATGACGCCGAGGATCACGGTCGCTATGAGCACTATAAAATCTTTCATTTGCACCTCCGAATTTACATATTTTAACATTGTTAATATATGGTAACACAAAAGCAGCGCTTCCGCAATAAAAAAGGCACCGTTTCCGGTGCCCTGTGATTCAGAACTATATCTGCTATTCCTTATTTACCTTTTTGTAGATGCCCCACTCAGCCTTCGAAATGAGCCAGGTCGCAAAGAGCATTACCGCCGCTGAAACCGGGGCAAGGTACATTCTCCCTCCGAAGGTGAAATGATAGAAGTCCGTCCATCCACCCTTTGCCGGTCCGACGAATGCGACCATCACTATGTACACTATGGCATATAGAAAGACCGACAATACCCCGTACTTTACATACTTTCTGTCAAATCCTTCGGTCTTCTCTATAAACAGAACGTTTATGATCGAAAGAAGAGGCGCAACGAGGTGCAGTGTGAAGGTTATACCTGAAAACATGAACGCATATGCCCTGAGGGGAGGCACTCCGTAAGGAGCAAGTATCAGTATATTGATAGGCCCCAGGAAAAATACGCAGGTAAGGAAAGTCACGGTCACCGAGACTGCTGCGTAAAATTTTATAAGGTAGACCCATCTTGGAAGACAGGCGCTTCCGCTCTTTAAATTCCCTATCTCAAAAGGAATGCAAAAAAGAGCTGCAAAAGCAGCGAACCAGTTGGAAAGGTTGGTAAAGTATTTAAAACTTGCCAGACCGTGTACCTGCATATTCCCATCACCCGTCCCTATAAAAAACTGGGACATGGCCTTACAGATCAGCACTATAGTCACAATGTTGACTATGATAGCTATTATGTTTCTTGTTTTTGAATTCATTTTAGTACTCCAATAAGCCTCGGTCAGCAAGGATCTCAACGCACTTTTCGGCAGTTGCTTTCATTATTTCAGGACATACGGACCACATCATAGACCTGTCCGGCAGTATATCTTCACAGTTGACAGAGCCGTATCTTTCTCCGTATTCCTCATCGAACCAGCAGAACAGTTCCGTTATCATGGCAGTGCTTGCCTGCTTATCGAACATAGCCAGCATCATTGCGCCTCCCGTAAGGCATCCGCAAAGGGCTCCGTTCTTAAGTCCTGAGCAAAGAGCCGACGCGGCATCTGCAAACTGTTCGTTTTCTTCTCCCCTGAGTTTGAGGCCGAACCTTATCATAGCCTCACTGCAGCAGCACATTTTTTCGCTGAGCAGTTCTTCCATCAAAGCATCGATTTCCATTAGATCTCCTGTAAGTAATGCTCATGAAAGACCCTCAGCTTCGGTCTTTCTTTGAGCTCAGTCTATGGTATAATAATAGCACAAAGCATCAGCGGAGGAAAACATGTTAATAATAGCAGCAGCAACTTTAGGCCCGGATCCCGAAGATATGATAGCCGACCTTTTTGAGGAGTGCACACATCTCCAAATTTATGACGGGGATACGGAAAAACTCGTAGAAGTTATAGAAAGAAACGAAAAGAGCGACGTCCAGCTGGGGCAGATACTCGCAGACATGTGGGCGGAAGCTCTGATCTGCGGTCCCCTGAAACAGGATGTATTCGACATTGTCGCAGCGGATGAGTATTCCATAACAAGATACAACGGAGTGGGCATGCCCGCCGCCATTGCTCTTAAAGCAGCCCTGGACTACAAACTGGATGTCATCAGAGATCCCATTGACGGCATAGGCTGCATGGGCCATTTCCTTGACCAGCATGACTAAAGTAAGCAAAGGACCTTTCAACGCCGGCTGAAAGGTCCTTTTTTTATTCTTATTATTCCAGATTTCTGAAATGCTCGTCAAAAGACTTCTTTGAATAGCTTCGTATATCTTCCAGATAATCGTTGTAAGCCTGAAGAAGCTTTCTTCCTTTTCCGGTAAGGCTGCTGCCCCCTCCTTTTTCACCGCCGCTCTTTCTTTCAATGAGCAGATATCCGAGCTCAGTCTCCACGGAATTGAGAAGCTTCCAACCGGTGGTATAGGACATGTGAAGACAGGCGCTGGCATTCTGTATCGATCCCGTATGGTCTATCATCTCAAGGAACTGAGCAATCTTCGGGGTGAGGACCGTATCGGCCTTTGCTATGGTCACGGAGATATCAGGCCACAGAAAGCCTCCGCTTTTGTGTTCCATGCGCAGCTTTCTTAAAGCCTTGAAATCTTCAGGAGTATCTGCATCCATAAGTATTCCGACATCATCCACTTCCACCGAATTGACTTCGAATCCCAGGTTTCTCACTGCACCCTGTATGCCGTTTTCTCCGGTGTATCCGGAGATCTTTTCAGCTGCTTCTCTGCTGAGTATAAGAGGATGTCCTCCGCGTCCGTTGCATACCGGCCGAATGACGTCACCTTCAGCTTCTGAAAGTTTTTTCAATGTTTCCTTGCTTATCACCGGTACATCGCAGGGAGATACAAGGACGTAGTCGTATTCATTCTTAAGGGCTTTTATCCCTATGCAGAAGGATTCGAACATACCCGTTTCTGCATAATCCGGATTTTCGGCAAAGGAAATACCCAGGATCTCCGCATTTTTCTTAAGAAGATCTCCCTTGTAACCACCGACAGCCACTATCTCCTCCGCCCCTATGAAGCGGTAGTTGCTGACTATATCGGCAAGCATGGTGCTGTCGCCCACTGTCATCAAAGGCTTGAAATCCCTCATCCTTGACGACAGTCCTGCTGCTGTTATGATCCCTGCATATCTCATAGCTTTTCTCCCCGATAATTCATTTCAGTATTCCGCCAACACTGTCCACGGGGACCAGCATTCCGTGTATCACCGAACGCTTATCCCCTTCCGCATTGGTACACGTGGAAAGAAGCAGGAACCTTCCTGCCGGATCGAGCTGCTCATCGCAGTAAATATATGAATATGTCCTTACATCTTCTATGTACCGGGCAAGCTCATCCCCGGTCCCGCGGTAAATCGCATAAACGCTTCTGTTGTTTGCATAAGTAACGTAGGCGCTGAAAAGTACAACTTTGTAGTCCTGCTCAGGAGTCAGGAGCCACATCACAGGATGCTCATCGAAATAAGTCTGGATCTGCCAGTTGCCAAGTCCTGCAAACATGGACCCGTCGTACATATTATGCCCGTAAATTATAGTATTGTTGTCTTTAAAATCACGGAGATTCTGCTCTTCTACGAATATGGATCCTGCAAAATCGTGTATCCCTGTATATGTAGTATGCAGATATGTATCATTGGACGGCCCCTGGACAACGGGATAATTTATCTCCGTACCCTCGCAGTATATCCACCCGGATACATCTTCGTTAACAGCCTTCAGTGCAGCAAAATCCACTATGATCGGAGCGACCTGAGCAGCGCTGCCTTCATCAGGGACTTCGGTATATTCCTCATTGACCTGTGTATATTCTTTTGCTGTCTTATCGTAAAAATTCCTGTTCTTCCAATATGGATACTTGTTCCATATGATCACTGCTGCGCAAATGATAAAAACTGCAGAGGCAATGATAAGAAGAATTTTTCTTGTTTTACTTCTCATCATCTTCCTCCTCCCCGTCTTCCTTGCCCGGAAGACCGATAAAACTCAGTATGGCTCCCGAAAGAACGAAACATGCAGCCGTGATTCGGCCTTTTGCAGTGCTCAGATACATAAAAAACGTACCGGCCTTCGGAATATTAAACACCGCTTTCCCTATGACTTTGTTATATGGTACCGGGTATATATCGATCGTCTCGTTGGCATCACCTTTAGTCGTGACCTCACGGAAAGCCGTATCGTTTTCTACTGCCCTGTGTACAACCACCTCTCCGTCACTCTCGAAGGCAATGATATCTCCTTCTCCGATCTCCGAAGCCTCGGTTTCCTTCACATAGACAAGGCTTCCAGGATTTAGAGCAGGCACCATACTAGGCGTGACCACATTGTATATCCTGAATCCGAAAAGTTTGGGAAGTGTCACAGGCAAAGCAAAAAGAATAGCAACAGACAGCACAACTGTCCCGGCTATCCTGCAAATAACGCTCAGTGTAGAGTAGTTTTTTTCTGTATCCTAGTTCAGTC
>CAYUGP010000112.1:0-2781 GCA_964444315.1 uncultured Oscillospiraceae bacterium
AAACCTTGAAATCTTAACGATTTCAAGGTTTTTTCTTGTGTGTCTGAAATGGCTATTGTTTCTCATCTTGTATATGGCCTAACCGAAAGTCAGCCATAAAACATGTTTCCTGCAGATTCAATGCTCACTATCTATATCCGCATTACTTAATACAAACTTCCAATTCGCGCTATAAAACGGACTTTTTAATAGTGTCACAAAATTTCTGTTTGGGAAATACATATAACAAAAATCCGTTTGATAATATGTCTGTGGCTCGGATTCAAAATAACCGGATTTGTCTTCATTAAATTCATACCATTCGTTTGAAATCCCGAAATAATCGAGTAGATGGTCATAATCTTCACCCTGTCCCTCGATTCTCATTCTGTTTCCGCATATGACCAACATTGCATACTCATCTCCATCCATGAAGTAAGTATCATACAGGTTGTATGTTTGGGGTTGATCGGAAATTTCATATATAAAATCCAGATCTCTTTCAAACGGCAAGGGACTCACCGAAGAAGGCTGAAGTTCACTGTCTCCATCAACATTAGATCCATCTTTGCTATTATGTAATGAGACGGAAATAGTAACAGCTACCATCAGAAAAACGATGATACAGGTCATAAAGATAATAATATTTTTTTTGCTAAAAGACGACATAATCCACTGTCCTGCAGTAAGTAACAGCATTATCTACACACCATCCAAGATTCTGAAAATAAGCCTCAGGGATCCATGTCGATAATAGTGATGATATTTATATCATAACGCTGCAGAAGTTCCAGTTTATGAATCTAAAACCTGCTGGAATTCCACTCCAAAAATGAAAACCAATAAAATTTCCATGTATATAATAACACATCGAAAAATATAATAAAAATGAATGTTTCTTACTTATCACACGGGACTGTGTTACATTCGTACTAAAGTACACAGTAAAATATTGTTTGTGTACATCAATTTGTGCTTCATGCAGGTATTCTGGCATATATCATTGCCAGGTATGCTGCAGGAGAGATCCGGCCTCGTTATGCAGGCCTTTGGGTCTTTGTCCTCGTGATCAGCATACTTGCAGTACCGATATATCTGGTGGATCTGAAGTTCGGAGCCAATTTCATGTTCTTGACTAACCATACGAACAATCCCGTCCGGAAACTTCTTTGGAATCTCTCAGGAGGCAACGGAGGACTTCCTTATGTCTTCGCACTTGTAATATTCATTACTCTTCTGCTCCATATTCTGTTCGGGATCTTTACACTGATCGGACATATATCAAAGAAAGCATAACGACGCGCCCACACATTAAGTAACCAAATGTAACAAAAAAGGGGAAGCCGCGTTAACTTAAGTTGGTTGACGATATACGCAACCGGGATTTACAATAATCATACAAATCATACAAGAGGGGAGGCTTAAATGTATATAGCAGAGCTTACAGATGTTTGTAAAACATATCCGGCTTTTCATCTCAACAATGCATCCTTTTCCCTTGAAAGCGGAAAGATCACTGGGTTCATCGGAAGGAACGGCGCCGGGAAAACAACAACCATAAAGTCAATGCTCAATCTGATACACACAGACAGCGGAGAGGTAAAGTATTTCGGAATGCCCCTTTATGAGCATGAGACCGAGATCAAACAGCGTATAGGATATTCAACCGGTACGATCAGCTGGTATCCGAGGAAACCGATCAAAGAGATCGTTGCAGTCACTAAAACTTTTTATCCCAACTGGGATGAGGAGAGCTACCGCAGATATATGGAGCTTTTCAATATAGATGAGAACAAAAAGCCCATAGAACTGTCAGAAGGTATGAAAGTTAAGTTCAATCTGCTACTTGCCCTTTCTCACCGTGCAGAAGTATTGATACTCGACGAGCCGACAAGCGGTCTTGACCCTTTCTCAAGAGATGAACTCCTCGACCTGTTCACGACTTTGAGAGAACACGGTGTGACCATCTTTTTCTCAACACACATCACGTCGGATCTTGAGAAATGTGCTGACAACATAATTTACATAAGCGGGGGAAAAATAAAGGCAGACTGTCCGAAGGACGATTTTATGAAGAACTACGGTCAAGAGGGCGAAACCCTGGAAGAAATATTCTTAAGGCTTGAAAGGGAGGTAAGATAATGGGTGCACTTTTCAGAAAGGAACTGCGTCTGAGTGCGCTGCTCCTGACATACTTTTTCATAGCTTTCGGTGCCATGACCCTGATACCCGGATATCCCATACTTTGCGGTGCATTTTTTGTAACTCTCGGTATCTTTCAGAGTTTTCAAAGTGCAAGAGAAGCAAACGACATAGTGTACTCCGCACTGCTTCCTGTGGCGAAGCGCGATGTGGTAAAAGGCAAATACTTTTTCACCATGTTCATAGAACTCTGCAGCTTTGCGCTCATGGCGGTGCTCACTCTGGTCCGAATGACAGTACTCAGAGATGCTCTCGTATACAGGCATAATGCCCTCATGAATGCAAACCTGTTCTACCTTGCTATGGTTCTGCTAATTTTCGGGCTTTTCAATGCAATATTTGTCGGAGGCTATTTTAAGACCGGGTACGGACTCGGAAAACCTTTCATCATTTACAGTATAGTTGCTTTCCTTGTCGTTGGCTTTGGAGAAGCACTCCATCATTTCCCGGGACTCGGAGATCTAAATGCTTTCGGTTTTGAGCATATCAAGCTGCAGCTTATGCTCCTTGCCGCAGGAATACTTTGCTTTATTATGCTGACATTCCTGTCTTTAAGAAAATCCTGTAAAGGAGGGATTGATGGACGGCAAAGAATTTACC
>CAYUGP010000112.1:2791-5132 GCA_964444315.1 uncultured Oscillospiraceae bacterium
GAAAAGACAGATCTCTAGAAGGAGACCGATATGCTTAAGGACAACCTCGTCATATTGAGAAAAATGAATGGTTTCTCCCAGGAAGAAGTGGCTGAAAAAATAGGGATATCACGCCAGGCTTATGCAAAATGGGAAAGCGGGGCTACTGTCCCTGATGTTGATAAAGCTGCAGGTCTTGCAAGGATATACGGAGTTACCATAGACAGCCTTCTCAAAACCGAGACTGCGGAAGGCATAGGCATGATACCTCCGGGACCTCCGGGCAAGAATCTATGGGGCTCAGTAACGATCGGAGACCGCGGACAGATAGTCATACCCAAAGCCGCCAGGGATCATCTGGGGATCAAGAGCGGTGACAGGCTGATAGTTGCAAGCGATGAGCACGGTATAGCGCTTATCCTCGCAGACTTTTTTGAAGGCTTGATGAAAGAATTGATGGAGAAAATTTCGAAATAGAAAAACAGGATGGATCACACCATCCTGTTTTTGTATACAGATAATACATTGCCGCAAGGCTTAGCAGGGCAAATACCGGCACGAGAATGTTGAAACTCATATGCTTTGTCTTATGCCGGAATACCTTCATGCCTGCGAAAGCCCCTACTCCTCCCAGCAGTAATGCGCACAGAAGCATAGTTTTCTCTGATATCCTCCACGCTCCCTTTTTTGCTTTAAGCTTATCTGCGCCATAAAGAAAGAACACTAAAAGGTTCCAGGCAAGAAAAACCAAAAGCAATTTCGGGAAACTCACGCTGCTTAGAAGCTCAGCAAATGATCCTTCCATTCCCCAAACCTTTAGAACTTGATCTCAACAGGAGCACCGCCGAAGGAGCTTATTACTGCGGTGGCGTCTGTCAGTCTGAATACAACAGTATTATCGTCATTCTCATCGTACATTGCTCTTAGGTTCTCATAAGTATCGAGCATGTGCTTCTTTGCTTCGATTCTCTCGTCTGCAATGGCTTTCGCGCTGACTCTGATCCAGGCTTTTCCGTCATATGCGCAGATCTCCACATTTGGATTTGCGAATATCTGTTTGGAAACGTCTTTTACCTTTCCGCTCTGGATATACAGACCTCCGTCAAACATGTCTATAGTTCCGAAGGGTCTTACTCTGGCTTTATCGCCGTCAACAGTGGCAAGATAATAGGTACCGCAGTTTTTTATAAACTCATATACTCTTTCCATTTTGTATTCCTCCTTAGATTTCCGTGAAACATATATTGTTTCCATTATATCACATGAAAAACATCTGAAAAACCAAACGATAAAACTGTACTTTTTGGTCCGGGGCAAGTATAATTATGCATGCTTCGAATATAACACAAGAGGTCAGTCATGAACAAACAAGTCAAAGAAACGATCATTGACATATTAAGTGAGATCGGAGGCAATCTTCTCATAGCCTTCGCCACGTACAACGTTGCGGCATCAGCGGACTTTGCAGTATCCGGTTTTTCAGGAATCGCTCTTCTTATCTACAAATTCTTCGGTATTCCCATGGGGACGACCATATTCGTCCTCAACATACCCTTTGCCCTGCTCTGCATCAAATTCATAGGTAAGAAATTCCTTATTAAATCCATAAGATGCATAGCGATACAGTCTCTCATAATGAACTATGTCGTGGTTTATCTTCCCCAGCTTCACATGGACAAATTCATTGCCGTCGCTGTGGTCGGAGTGCTCTACGGGATATCCTATGCTCTCATATACATGAGAGGGTCATCGACCGGCGGCCTTGATTTCATAATCATGCTTGTAAAGCACAAATTCAAGCATGTCAAGACCGGAAATATCGCCTTCGTTTTAGACTTCATCACTCTCATAGCAGCCGGCATAGCTCTGAAGGATTATGAAGCTGCCATCTACGGCGTGATCATAGTGTTCCTTTCCGCATCCACAATCGACAGGATAGTTCTTGGTATGAATTCCGGAGCTGTAGCATATATAGTAACTGATTACGGCAATGGAAAGAAAATCGCGGATGAAGTGGATAAGATATGCCTCAGAGGATCGACAATACTTGAGGGCCGCGGAGGATACAACGAAGACCGGAAAGACATAGTCATGGTGGTCGGTAGCTACAAGGATATATATCAGGTACAGAGCGCTCTTAAAAAATCGGAGCCCGATTCATTCATCATCGTACTGGATTCTAAAGAAGTACAGGGAGAAGGATTTACCATAACAACCGTGGCCGGTGAAGAAGAATAATAAAAATAGATAGATACAGATTCAAAAAAAAGAACAGGTCCGTTCAGAAGACCTGTTCTTTTATTTGTTTGATTTTTCAGATTAGAGCTTTGCCCACTCTTTGCAGACCTGAACTGTCTTCTGC
>CAYUGP010000113.1:0-5066 GCA_964444315.1 uncultured Oscillospiraceae bacterium
CAAATTTTTGCAGGATGTACAGTTTTTTCATGATAGTTGCATAAAAGAAATAAAGTATGTAAGTGGTGCATATGTTGATATGGATGCATCAATGTATCCGTTAAATGACAAACGAATACTAAGTGTAATAATTCAGCGACAGGAGATAGAGAACTCGACGATTGAATTGGAGTTTGGGGAGTTAAAATATTTAAAGTTGTTTCCCATTGATAATTCTTTTTCATGCGAGATATATGAAGCATCGTTATTTGTAAATGATGGTTTGATATATTGGACAGACCGTGGGGGGACTTTAAAAGATAATATTGATGATTATGATGGGACTATTATTTGTGCAACAACATTAAGATGGCGGTTTGTTAGTTGTTCGTCAACAGAGTATTAGTTAGTGTATCAATATTATTGAGAAACAGATTGCATTCTTGTATAATGAAATGTATTGATTTTGGGAGAGAGATCATGGCGAAAAAGAAAAAACTGAACAAAAAGAAGTTCATAAGGTTTATCATAATCGCCGCTTTGCTGGTACTGGCAGCGGTAGTGACCTTCACTCCTGTTCTGATACAGATGAACGGAGAAAAAAGGGTCGAGATAGGATACGGAGAAAACTACGAAGACGCCGGGGCCGAAGTGAAGCTGGGCCTTGGAAAAGTAAAGACCGAGTCTGATGTGGACACCTCCAAAATAGGAACCTATAAGGTCAAGTACAGCTTCCTGATGGCACACCTCACCAGGACCGTCAGCGTCATAGACGACGTACCTCCTGTGCTCACTTTAAACGGCAGCGATAACATATATATGTCTACGGGTACCACCTTCAACGACCCGGGATTTACTGCTATAGATGAGATAGACGGAGACATCACGTCAAAGGTCGAGGTCTCAAGCGATCTCAATACGGCCGTGGCAGGCGTGTACCACGTGAGCTACGTGTCCACTGATGCCGCAGGCAACGCGGTAAGAGAAAGGCGCACCATCAACGTTGTTGACGGCGGAGCTATGGAGATGGGAGTCCTTGATTTCGACTTAAATCTCTACTACCCCGACGTCATCTGCAAAGACGTGGGATACAACGAAGACAAGTTCTACGACCTGATCCTTTTCGGAGATTCCTTCATAGAGAAGTTCGGTGAGATAGGTATGGTAGCCTACAGGCACCTCTGGTCCAGGCCTTCTCTTTCCACCGAAGACTTCTATACTAAAGAAATATACGTTTTCGGAGTGCTCGGAGGAACCTTCTGGGATGCCATGGATGAGCATCATCCGGAAAACATACTGGTGCTTTTAAACAGCGACTGGACAAGCCGCTGGACTCCGGAGTTCTTAAACGAGAGCTGCGACAGGGCCTATGCAAAGATGAAGCAGAAGTACCCCGACACCAACTTCATCATCTGCTCCATAATGCCTGTTGAGTATTGGTACGACAGGCCCGAGTACGTCGAAGAGGTCGGTTACAACAGAGACGACCGCATCAACAAGATGAACGTATACATGTGCGAGCTCTGCAGGAAGTACGGTTTCAAGTTCATGAACGCTGCCGAAGCCGTGAAGGATCCCAACACGGGAGCATGCATTCAGGAATACATCTACGAGCCGGACGGCGTGCATCTTTCCGATGCCGGCTGCCAGGCCATGCTGGACTACATAATCTCACACTTGGATTACTGAGGATAAAAGGAGAATTTACAATATGAAAAAATTATTTGCTGTAATAACGGTGCTTGCCCTGCTCCTTTCCTTTGCAGCCTGCGGGGACAGCGGCAAGAAAGAGGAGACTCCCTTCGATGCAAAAAAAGCAGCGGAAGCCCTTCTCGGTTCTGAAGAGTTCACCGGCTGCTCCCTGGAGGATCCGGGCCAGGTAGAATTCGAATTCGATATAACCCTGGAGGATACGGACGAGTTCTATTTCACAAGAGCCAACGGACTTTCCGCCAACATGTTCCTCATTGCCGTCGCAAAGGAAGGCAAGTCAAGCCTCATGTTCGGAGAGATGGAAAAGATCGTGGAGGTCTATGCCGATTCCTGGGTAAACTCCAACTACGAGGAAAAGCAGGCAGAGGCTCCCAAGGTCAAAGCCCGCTATACGAGCGAAAAGGACGGAGTGTACATCTGCATCATCTCATCAGATAACGATGCGATGGTCAAGCTCATAGGAAAGTAATAGATGGTCTTTTCGAGCATACCTTTTCTTTTCTACTTTGCAGTGCTCTTTTTCGCGCTGTACTATATCGTACCTTTCAAGCTGAAGAACTACTGTCTGCTGATCTTCAGCTTGCTTTTTTATGCCTGGGGCGAGCCCATCTACGTCTTCCTCATGATGTTCACGGCAGGGGTTGACTGGCTGGACGGACTAATGCTTGAAAAGCATCCAAAGGCAAAGAAGCTCTATCTGACCATAGCCATAGTCATAAACCTGGGGCTTCTTTGCTTCTTCAAGTACGCCAATTTCCTTCTTGGAGCATTTGGAAGCATATTCAGAATGAGCGTCCCGGTGCTCAATGTGTCCCTTCCCATAGGCATTTCCTTCTACACCTTCCAGAGCATGAGCTATTCTCTGGATGTGTACAGGGGAGACGCCAAGGTGGAGCACAACTATTTCTATTACCTCATGTACGTGTCCATGTTCCCCCAGCTCATAGCAGGTCCCATAGTCCGCTATCAGACCATAGCAGATGAGATCAGGGTCAGGGACATATCGAAGGAGAATTTCGTAAACGGGTTTTCACGTTTTCTCCTGGGCCTTTTCAAGAAGGTCCTTCTTGCCAATACCTTAGGCGAGCTCTTCACCATGGTCTCTGCCGAAAGCGGCGTGCCCGCCGCAACGGCCTGGCTCGGTCTTACGGGCTTTGCCCTTCAGATATATTTCGACTTCTCGGGCTACAGCGACATGGCCATAGGAATGGGTCTCATGATGGGATTCCACTTCCTCGAGAACTTCGACCATCCCTATATAGCCTCCAGCGTGACAGAATTCTGGAGAAGATGGCACATGTCCCTTTCTACCTGGTTCAGAGATTACGTATACATCCCTCTGGGCGGCAACAGGGTCACCGCGGCAAGGCATATATTCAACCTCATGGTGGTGTGGCTGCTCACGGGCTTCTGGCACGGAGCGGCATACAACTTCATACTCTGGGGAGTATACTACGGCGTGCTGCTCACCCTTGAGAAGTACGTTTACGGCAAAGCCCTGGAGAAGGCTCCGGGAGTTGTGAAGCACATATATACCATATTCGCCTTCATGATGGGATGGGTCCTCTTCGCCTTTGACGATATGGGGTCTCTCGGAAGCTTCCTTGTTTCCCTGTTCGGGGCAAACGGATTTGCCGACGGAGGAAGCCTCTTCTACTTAAGGAGCTACATCATATCCATAGTGCTGGGGATCGTGTGTTCGACTCCCCTCATAGGAAACTTCCTTAAGAAGGAGCATAAGCCCGCAGTCGAAGTTCTCATTGCTCTCGTCACGGCGGCTCTGTTCATAGCGTCGGTGGCAGCCCTTGTAACGGACAGCTACAACCCCTTCCTCTATTTCAGGTTCTGATATGCATAAGAAAATAAACGCAATTTTGATACCCATAGTGATGGCCGCTCTCCTGGCAGCCTTCATTGTGATGCCTGTAAAGGATTTTTCCGAAAGGGAGAACCGCTACCTGGCGCCTCTTCCCACGCTGAATATCAGGACAATAACCGACGGATCCTTTATGGATGATATACAGGAGTATGTCAGCGACCACTTCCCCTTCAGGGACTTCTGGATCGGGGTCAACACAAGAGCAGCCCTTCTCAGGGGCAAGACCCTCATAAACGGGGTCTATTTCTCCGCAGACGATTATCTCATCGAAGATTATGAGTCTTCCGGCAACATGTCCAAGATAGCCAAGGCCGTAAATACTTTTGCCGAAAAGGTTAAAGGACAGGCAAAGGTCACATTCATGGCGGTGCCCACTTCGGTAGTCATTAACAAAGACAGGCTGCCTGCGGGGACACAAAGCGATGCCGACGAGCAAAAAGCGGACATAGAAGAGCTCTACTCCGGCCTTGAATGCTTCACGGTGCCGCTTGCTGACACTCTTTCAGCTTCTCATTATCAGTCATATTACCGCCTGGACCATCACTGGACCACTATGGCGGCACAAAGAGGATATGAAGCCTACAGGCGATCCTGTTATTCCCTGTGGGCAGCTCTTCAGAGCAATACCGAAGAGGTGGCAAACCATCCTTTTGAAAGCAGGGAGTACGGATATGAACTGGTCTCAGACAGCTTCCGCGGAACTCTTTTCAACAAGGTGGGAGAATGCGGCCTGGGAAGCGACAGCATATATACTCCTGCAGGCCTTGATCTCGAAGGAGTGACCTGCCTTGATGACAGCGGAAGGGAAGTTCCCATTTTCAATTACAACAAGCTCTTTACGGCGGATCAGTATGCTTACTTCCTTTCCGGCAACCATCCGGTCCTGACGATCACCAACAGCTACAATGAGGGAGCACCCGATATACTGGTCATAAAGGACAGCTATGCCAACTGCATGATACCGTTCATGACCTTGGATTACCATACTATAACGGTCATAGATCCCAGGTATTACGGCGATTCCATATCCCTGTATGTGACTGAAAACGGTATAGAGGAAGTTCTTTTCGTTTACAATATGAACACCCTGGGCACGGACCTGGGAATAAGGAGGGTACAGTGATGAGACTTGCAATAGTTCACCAGAAAACAACAGCAAAACCCATGGATTTCAGACCCGAGCACATAGAGATGCTGAAGGCTGTGGATCCGGAGCTTGAGATCACCTTCTGCGAGACGGAGGAAGAGCTCTGCGAAAAATGCCCGGATGCTGAGATACTTTTCATCTTCGGCACCCAGACCCCTTCGAAGTGGGCTGCGGGTGCAAAGAGCCTCAGATGGGTACAGAGCCTGTCTGCAGGAGTCGACAAGCTTGAGCCCTTGAGGGAGCAGTTCCCCGGACTCATCATAAGCAAGCTGGCGGGGGTCCACGGAGTGCCTATGTCCGAGTCCGCCATCATGTACATGCTCATGTTCATGAACTGCATGCCGCTCC
>CAYUGP010000114.1:0-5058 GCA_964444315.1 uncultured Oscillospiraceae bacterium
CAACGAGATACTTTATCAAGTCTCTGGCCGGAGGATATTTCTGCACTTCATCGAATATGATCAAAGAGTTGTGTTCAAACAGAGCCGTGCTGTACAAAATTGATAAGTGATTAAATAAGTCATTAAGTTTTTCACGACTTCCGTATTTCTTAAATATTTCCAATGTTCCTGCTATCGGGCTTGCAAAATCTATGAGAATATAGGATCGGTATTCATTCTTTGCAAATGACTCCGCCAGGTAGCTTTTCCCCACACGCCGCGCACCTTTTATCATGATCGCTTTAGAATCTGAGCTGCTGTTTTTCCAATTCAAGAGCTCGTCATAAGCTCTTCTTTTGATATCCATTACACATCTCCTTGATATTTCAACGTATTTCGGTCTTATTTTACAAAAAATCGAATATGGAATCAAGTAATAAACAACAAATTATTGAATATAACTAAAGCGCATTGTATACAAATATTTGAATATAATCTCAACGAGCTTGTACATAATATTGACTATTGTTCGATTATCAAAGCCCCTGTGCCGCCATTAAAAAAGAACCGAAACCCAGGTTTCGATTCTTTTATTTTTTCTAAAACACTCAACGAAGCTTAAGCCTTACAATTTCTCAGACTACTGCCAGGGGTACTGGCGCGCATCCCAGGTATGGGTAAAGTAATAAAGTGAGCCGGAGGGGACCATGCAGAAATTGATACTGTAGCCGTAAAGCTGGGGATACATGGTATCACAGTGCAGCCATCTGCCTCCTATGTTGACCATATTCCAGCAGTGAAGCTCATATCCTCCTGCGGCGCTGGCCCCGTTTCCTATGACGAGTATTACAGGAACGCCGATCTTGTTCATCATATATCCGAACACGGAAGCATATGCATAGCAGGCTCCGCTGCCGGTGGCAAGAAGCCTCTTGCCGAACGGGATCGCCATATACCTGGTATCCGACAGGAATGAATAGTCTTTGCTGGCTCTGTAGCTGAGATTGTATGCCATCCAGTTGAAGCATGCCGTGACCTTTTCCCAGGTACTCATATTATCTGTGATGATGCCCGCGAGGATGTTGTTTATCATGGCATCAAGTTCCGGATCATAAGGGCCGTAGAAAAGATTTACATTGCTTGCGACATTAACCGTGCGGTAGTAGTCAGCCACATTGCCGAGCTGATCTTCCAGTGTATACTTTATGTAGTATGTGCCCGGAGCGCCGTAATTTACTCCCGACTGGTCTACGGTCAGCTTTATATCTTCTTTCGCGCTGACATTATCCCAGTAGTCTAAGTCAGATACAACGTCAGGGACTCCCCAGTCAACTCGCCATTGTATGGGCGACATGTTTGCCATAACAGGAGCTTCTTTATCCTCTTTAAGCTCCACGTTTACTTCGTATTCCGTAAAATTATTGCTTTCATCTATGAGCAAGATCTTGATGTCCACATTCCCGGGCACCGTAAGATCGTAAAGACCGACCAGTTCGGTCCTCACATCCTGCCTGTCATATATCTCGACAAAGAAATCCTCGAGCCTGTAGGGAAGCCCGAGCCACACCACAGGGTCTATTACCGTCCTGCCCTTCGGAGGAGTTGTATCCTGCACTATAAGTTTTGCGTGCAGGACGCTTGCAAGCATCCCGGACTCTGCGAAGTCCTCGAAAAAATTCTCGGGAATATATTTCTCTGCAAAGTCCCAATGTATGATTGACTGAAAGATATCCGAGTATATTATATTTGCCAAAAATCTGTCGTCATACCAGATCTCAACATCATACTCTCCCGTTTCACCGCTGTCATAGATCTCCTTAAGATCCGTAACTATTATCTTGTCTGACCTTTCTCCCCAATACAAAAAATCGGAGACAGGATCAAGATAAAAACGGTCTCCGAGTTCAACTGTTAAAGTCTTTGGGAAGGCACAGATCCTTCTGGTGAGAGCCACCAGAAGGATGATCAAAACTATATATGTTATCCTGCCCCGAACTACTTTCTTTGCACTACTGTCCGGAATATGCATATTCTATTGCATTGATAACACCGTTTTCGCTTGTGAACATCAGTTCACAGTCATCGAGTTTGTATGTATATATTCCTGCAGCAACCGTATAGTCCTTGCCGTACTTTTCTTCCATGAGAGAAACGCTGTCTCCTACCTTAAGCCCTCTTGAGGTCTCCGCTCCTTCAAAAAGGTCTACGTATGAAACATAGTCTTTTCCGTTCGGATATGTGCATACTTCAAAAGCAGTGTAGGTATAGAATTTATCATACCCTGCATATCCGCAGCTGGCAGCTTCTTCATACTGATATTCCCCGAATTTTGCAGGGTCGAATTCCTTGTTCAGCTCTATGCTTCCGCTTTCCGTCTTGAAAACGAAATCATCTGCGTTCAGAGGTGCAAGCTCTTCTTTTTGCTGATCGCTGCCGGAAGGTTTGCTCGGCGTATCCTGGGACTGTCCGCATCCGCATAAGATCATAACTAAGATAACGAGTAATACTAATAGTTTCTTCATTTCTCCACCCATATAAATCCTGCTTTAGCAGCAGGTTATTTTTTTATCATGCCTTGATGACAACAACTAATTTTGCAACAATTTTTAAATTATGTAAATATTCTAAATCGCATATTTAGCTATTTCTTTTTCTTTTGTTTTTGTTTTTGCTTCTGCTTTTTCTTTTGCTTCTGCTTTTTCCTGAGTGCCTTGGGAAGAGTTCCTCCGTGGGCGAGCACGGAGCCTTTTGTCTTTACTTTGTAAACGCTGGCATCGTGGATCTTCTTGAGCCTCTTCTGTATCTCTGCTTCCCTTTTAGCCTTCTTTTTAGCCTCTGCTTTAGCTCTTGTTGCGTTCTTCTTATCAGCCTTTGCTTTATCCTTTTCGATCCTGGATCTTGCCTTTTCAACGCTGATGCCCTTTTTCTTTGCCAGTTTGTAGGGATCTGTTTCGGCTTTCTTTTTAGGAGATGAAGTTGTGCTTTCTTTTGCGCTCTTTTCCGTTCTCTTTTTCTTTCTGATCCTGTCAACGATCAAAAAGACAGCAAAAGCAACGGCCGCTGCAGCAGCAACGCAGATAGTGATGATATGATCAAGTTTCGTATTCCATGTTCTGAAACTCGAAGTAAAGTCCTTCTGAAGCATGTTCCCGGAATCGGCCTTAAGGCCTGCTTTTACGGTAACAGTATATTCGGTATCCGAAACCAGGTCTCCTTTCAGCACGCACCAGAGTTCATCCGGAAAGTCCTGATGATGTATGATCTTAAAAGGCTGTTCATTTCCGTCTGGATCCGTAATGAAAATACTGCAGGTATTTACGGGGTCATTGTACTCAAGCTGAACGCTTTCGCTTAAGCGGATCTTCACCGCCATATCCAAAGGCTGTACCCACTTCGCTCCGTCTCCGGGCGTTATGCCAAGGACCTTAAGTTCAGCCGAAGGCTTGTTTCCCGTAAAAGAAACGCAGCAAAAAACAAAGGCTATGATCAGTATCAATGCTGTAAATGCTGCTTTTCTTTTCATTTCCTCTGGCTAACCTCCTCGAGAATCTCCCGAAAAGGTATTGTACCAAATAATCAGACGAAATTAAAGCACAGAGATGACAGCAACACTGCAGAACTTCCGGTATTTTTGTTTTCTTTGCATATGTCTCCCGTTATGCTACAATTATATTGATTTGATATGCTAAGACAGTACGTTCCGTACTATTTGCTAAAGGAGGATAACATCATGATTGTATTGATCATCAAACTGGCAATCGGTGCCCTGGCAGGCTATGTCGCGACTTATCTTATGAACGGCAAGAAAAAGGCCATCTGGGTATACATGGTACTGGGCATCATCGGTGCTTTCGTAGGCCATTTCCTCGCAGGTCTCATCGGACTCAGCGCAAGAGGTATCGCCGGATTCGCGGTTTCCGTTGCAGGATCCTGCCTGGTAATATGGTTCGCAAACAAATTCCTTAAATAGAGGACGACAAACATACAGGCCAAATCTTTATGCAGAAAGGAAATCAAGCAATGAAAAAGTTATTAGCTTTACTTCTTGCACTTGTCATGCTCTTCGCATGCGCATGTGACGGCGGCAAGAACGGGTCCAAGGATGACAGATATGACGCCATCAAGCCCGGCGACGAAGAAGCCGTGACGCTTTATGACAGCACGCTGAATCAGACTCTCACCCTCACCAAGGTGACGACGGAATCAAGGGAAGACGCATCGGATCTGCTGGATGTGATCTATGCATATCTTGAAAGTCTGGGTATAAGCGCAAAGGTCAAATCACTTTACACCATACCCTTCGGTCTTGCAGGCAACTGGAACGAATACCTCCCGGTAAAGGTTTTCTTTGAAGACGAATCCGTATCGCCTATCTATGTCATAGTCCTTAAAGACGGTACTAAGTACACTGCAGGACTGACAGCTATGGCATCCTTCAGAGATGCAGATGTGGCAAACAGCGAATATTTCAACAAGACTTTAAGCTGCATAGACAACTGGGAGGCGCTCCTTAAGGAAGCCCTCGGTTTCCAGGGTTCCGACAAGAGCATATTCTTCCCCATAACCATGACGAGAGATCTCGCGTTTGCGACACCATCGGACAACGATAAAAAACTTTACGAAGAGACCAACTCCAGATATTACAAGTATATGCTCGCACTCTGGTATGACGACATGGGTGAGTCGGTACAGATAAACGGTCTTTGGTATCAGCCTCTCAACAGGGATGATATCAAGTCCAGAGATGATCTTCGCGAGTTCCTTGCAGGAGTATTTACCGAGAAAAATGTCGAAGGGATAAAAGCATCAAGACCGGAACTGGAAAGCGGAGACTACCCCGTGTATTACGAGTATGACGGAAAACTTTATGTTGCCGGCATAGGAATGGGAGGTCCGGAAGATCTTGAAAGCGTTGAGCTAAAATATGTAGCTCAGCAGCGCGACTACCTCTTCTTCATAGTGGAAGCTACAAGAGCCGACCGCAACTGGAATTCCAGTACGGATTCCTGGGAAACAACAAACCGGCACTATCAGGAATTCATGTACATTTATGAAAAGCCCGTCGATTCATGGCTGTGC
>CAYUGP010000115.1:0-5019 GCA_964444315.1 uncultured Oscillospiraceae bacterium
AAGAGGGTGCTTAAGGAAGGCGGCAGGATCTGCATACTTCCGGAAGGGATGAGTTCCATATCCGGACATAATCAGCCCAGCCAGGCAGGCTCCGGAGCGCTGCTCAAAGCATTCGGACTTCCGGTCTTCTGCGTTAAAACTGCAGGCGGATACCTGGCCAACACCAAGTACAACCTTGAAGAAAGACCCGGCCATGTGGACGTGGATGTCGACCTCCTGTTCTCTCCAGAGGATCTCAAAACAATGACTGCGGATGAGATCCAGGAGAAGATGGACTATGCGCTCTGGCACGACGATTATGATTGGAACAAAGAGCATCATTATGCATTCAAGAGCAAAGGTGTTGCGGAGAACATGCATCAGCTTCTTTACTGGTGCCCGAAATGCCATACGCCTCTTCAGATGGAAAGCACTAAGGATACTCTCCGATGCAAATGCTGCGGTTCAGGGGTCAGAGTAGATGAGTATTACGATCTTCATCCCCTGACAGAAGATTCGGTAGTGCCGGAAACTCCGTCCATATGGTTCGATATGGAAAGAGCCTGGGTGAAAAAACAGGTGGCGGATCCTGAATACAAACTCGAAGAGCATGTACAGATCGGAACCATACCAAAAGACCATCTCATTAAGAACAATCAGTCCTCTGAGATAGTCGGCGACGGTACTCTTACCCTGACAAGAGAAGGGTTGTCATTCAATGGAACGAAAGAGGGAGAGCCTTTCGAATTCTTCCTTCCTTCATCTGAAGTCCCGACCTTCGGAATGTGCAACGACGTGAGCCGTTTCTATACTTTCGTTAAAGGTGAATTTATAGAGTTCTATCCCGATTCCGAGAGCACAGAGCTGTGGGATCAGGCGGTCGAGGAGATACATCATCTGAATAACGGGAGCTGGAAGGACTTCCCCGAGGACCATCCGGCGAACAAGAGACTTTCAAAGGAGTTCTTGGACTCACTTTAAAGATGTGACGTTTATATAGCTGCGTCGTATACATGGCGCAGTTTTGATTTGTGAAATGAATAAGTGGATAATAAAGACTTTTATAAAAAACAGTGATGATATAAAAGACCCCGCGGTCAGAGAAAAATACGGCAGCGTGGCAGGGGCGGTAGGCATAGTTTCAAACCTGATCCTATGTACGTTCAAGATCCTTTCCGGAATCATCTTCGGAAGTATTTCCATCCTTGCGGACGGTATCAACAACTTGAGCGACGCTTCCGCATCCCTCATAACCATGCTAGGCTTTAAGCTTGCGGCAAAAAAACCGGACAAAGATCATCCATACGGACACGGAAGGACCGAATACCTTACAGGCCTTGCCATATCCATTATGATCATTATTATCGGTGTGGAGCTTCTCAAAAGTTCTATAGACAAGACAGTTCATCCGGAAGCTATAGAGTTTTCATGGCTTTCGGTAGTAGTTCTTGCTGCAGCTATACTCATCAAACTCTGGCAGTCAGGTTTCAACAAGAGCATAGGAAAACTCATAGATTCGGATGCTCTCATAGCTACGGCTGCAGACAGCAGGAACGATGTTATCTCTACATCCGCAGTCCTGGCTGCTACACTTATCAGCGGATTTACAGGACGCAATCTGGACGGTCCCATGGGCATACTGGTAGCCCTGTTCATACTATGGTCGGGGATCAGCCTTGTGAGAGAGACCATTGCACCGATTCTCGGTCAGCCGCCTGATCCTGAAGTAGTGAAGGAGATCTCGGATATAATCACAGCTCATGACTGTATACTCGGCATACATGATCTGCTCGTTCACGACTACGGTCCCGGAAGACTTTTTGCATCGGTACACGCGGAGGTGGACGGATCAAGAGATGTTTTTGAGATACATGACGATATAGACAATATCGAAGTCGAAGTCATGGATAAGACTGGGATACTTCTGACCATCCACATGGATCCAGTAGCAGTGGGAGATCCGCTTGTCGAACTTGTAAAAGAACAGCTGAATGAGGTGGTTTCCGGCATTGACGGGGTGCTGAATTTCCATGACGTGAGGGTCGTGAGCGGTCCTACTCATATAAATTTGGTATTCGACATTGTCAAGGATCATTCGTGTCCCTATGATGATGTTCAGCTAAAGCAGATGATATTTGAAAAAATGAGGGGATACGACCCTAAATACGTCACCGTGATTACTGTTGACAGCAGCTTTGTATGATGGTTTTAGTCGTTCTTTTAAGCCAGTGAATTCGTTGACAAAAATAGGTCGCAATGGTAACATAAATAGATAGTAAACTATATTTTTTAATAACGGAGAAAGTATATGGAATACAAAGATTTTCAGAACCAGGTCCAGGCGGATGTGGTCAAAGGATTAGAAGAAATCGATGCATTCGATATAATTGAAGATGAGCAGAGAGTCGCGGTTGTCGATTCCTGCGATGAGTCTGTTTTTTCCAAATACTCTGCAGGTGATTCGGATAACTCCAGCGCTATTTCCAACGGCATGGTCGTAGACGGAAACGTCAACTCCGACAAGCAGGTATCCGTGAGCGGCAGGGTAAACGGCAACGTTACTTCTGCAAGCGACGTCAAGGTTAACGGACTGGTCGTAGGTGACATCAAAGCTGCAAATGTTCAGTTAAACGATGCAAAGGTTCACGGAAACTCTAAAGCAGCAGGGAAGATCATAGTTGATGGAAATTCCATCATAGTCGGAAATCTTTCCGCGAATGACGTAAGTGTCAACAGCAAGGTAAAAGGTGTGATTACCGCTACGAGCAACGTAGACTTCAAAGAGTCTGCACTGGTGGTCGGCGATGTCGTGACCGGAGCTATCCATATGGACGAGGGCTCAAGAGTCAATGCAAGCATTATGCTTACCAACAAGAACGCAGTGGAAATCAGCGACGATGAATTTGATTTAGGAGTATAAACATGAGTTTATTTAACGAGAAGAAAGAAGCGGAAGAGACCGCAGCCGTAACCCCGGTTACAGAAGAAAAGAAAGATAGGTAGATCCGGTCGCAGTCGTCGAGACACCTAAGAACGAAGTAGGTTTCATCTCCTCCGGCACAAAGATCGAAGGAAACATCACCTCCACAGGACACCTCGTACTGAACGGTGAAGTAACAGGAAGCACACACGTTGACGGAAACGTAGTCCTCAAGGGAACAGCTCTCGGAGATATCGAGTGCTCAAGCCTCCTCATCGACAAGGCTACCTCCAATTCCAATATCAGCGCTACAAACAATGTTATCGTTAAAGCCGGAACAGTAGTTACAGGAAACGTAACTTGCAAGAACATCACCGTATACGGAACAGTTGAAGGAAACATCTCTGCTAAGGGCGGAGTAGTTCTCAAGAACACAGCTGTTGTCAACGGAAACATTGACGCAACAAGGATCGGTATCGAAAGCGGAGCAAAGCTCAACGGTAAAGTCAATATCAAGTAGATCCGAAGAACAAAAATATTAAAGGCACGGTTTTATCGTGCCTTTTTTGTATGCAATTCTGTTGATTTATGATAATATAAATCGTTATGCAAAATAAGGATGTTTTGATAAAAATTAAAGATCTGAAATATGCATATGAACCCGACGAGGGACAGGAGCAGGTTTTTGCCCTCGACGGAGTGAGTCTTGATATCCATAAGGGTGAATTCGTCGCGATCGTCGGAAGAAACGGATCCGGAAAATCCACTCTTTCTCTTTGCATGAACGCTCTTCTCATACCCACGGAAGGAAAGGTATTCGTCGACGGTATGGATACGGAAGATGAATCCATGGTATGGGAGATCAGGAAAAAAGTCGGTATGGTGTTCCAGGATCCCGACAACCAGCTGGTATCTTCCATAATTGAGGACGATGTCGCCTTCGGTCCTGAAAACCTGGGACTTCCTTCCGAAGAGATCAGAAGGAGGGTGGATGAAGCCCTCAAAGCCGTAGAGATGTATGACTACAGGAAAAAAGGTCCGCATCTACTTTCCGGCGGGCAGAAGCAGAGGATAGCTATTGCGGGTGTCATAGCCATGAGAACGGAATGCATCGTTTTCGATGAAGCTACTGCCATGCTTGATCCTCTGGGCCGCAAAGAGATAATGTCCATCATAAAGAAACTCCACAGTGAAGGCCATTCCATAGTGATCATAACTCACTTCATGGAAGAAGCCGCACAGGCAGATAAGATAGTTGTTATGTCCGAAGGCAAAAAAGTCATGGAAGGGGCGCCTTCAGACATATTCGAAAAAAAGGAAGAATTGGAAAAGCTCTATCTCGACATACCCTTTGCCGTAAAGATGGCGTCGGCACTGAGAGAGAAGGGTTTTGATATACCAAGGGAAGTTGTGACTGAAGACCAGTTGGCAGACGTTTTATGCGGATCGAAGTAAAGGATTTAAGCTATATATACAGTGTAGGCCTTCCCTATGAGACAAAAGCTCTTGACAACATCAGTTTTGTTGCCGAAGAGGGAGATTTTATTGCCATCGTAGGGAGTACCGGCTCCGGAAAGACAACGCTGGTAGAGCATCTCAACGGTCTTATCAAACCTACTTCAGGACAGGTGCTTGCAGACGGCCTTGATATAAACAGCAAGGATCCCGAAGCAAGAAAACTCAAGAAGCAGATAGGAATGGTATTCCAGTATCCTGAGTACCAGCTTTTCGAGGAAACCGTTTTAAGGGACATCATGTTCGGACCAAAGAATCAGGGCTACAGTGAGGAAGAGTGCAAAGAAAGAGCTCTCCACGCCATGACACTGGTCGGTATTGATCCGGATCAGTACGGAGAGGTGTCGCCGTTCTCTTTATCCGGAGGACAGAAAAGAAGGGTAGCCATTGCCGGCGTACTCGCCATGAATCCTAAAGTGCTGGTCCTCGATGAACCCACTGCAGGTCTCGATCCGAAAGGCCGCAGGGATATACTTGAAATGATAACGAGGATAAGGGAAGAACAGAATCTTACCATATTCCTCGTATCCCATAACATGGACGACGTCGTTGAATTTGCCAGCAAGGTCATAGAGCCCAGAGCTTGATGGCTGTGGGAAGCAGGT
>CAYUGP010000116.1:0-5013 GCA_964444315.1 uncultured Oscillospiraceae bacterium
GGTCGAATAGTCAAAGACCACCTTCCTGTCTTTGATGTAGCAGATGAAACCGTGCTGAGTGCCCTGGATATAATCCTCTATGACTATGTGCTTTACCTTGGATCTTCTGAAAGCTTCCTTTACGGCTGCGATGCCCTCTTCAGGAAAAGCTGCAACCGAAATGCCTTTTCCTCCGCCAAGGTCCACGGGCTTTACTATCTGGGGAAATGAAGCCTTCGTCACATAATCGAGAGCTTCCTTCTCATCCGTGAAGGACACGGATTTCGGTGAAGTAAGACCCAGGCTCTTCACGGTCTTTTTGAATTCATCCTTTTCGTGAAAGACCCTGCTGACCTCGTAGCTGTCGTGGCCGGGAAGTCCCATCTTCTCCGCCACATAGGCAGCTGTGGTCGCTCCGAAGTCGTTGCCGCAGGAGCATATGGCATCTATGCCCAGCTTCTTTGCAAGCTCCAGCATGGCTTCCTTGTCGGAATAGTCGCAGGGTGCGTATTCGTCCGCCAGCGCGTGTCCCTCTCCTTTGGGGTCGTTGCCGGAAGTTATCACGTAAAAGCCCAGCTTGCGGGCCGATTCTATGAGCGGTATCTCGTTGAAGCTGCCGTTCACAAGAAGCATCTTTTTCATATCTCCATCTCCTTTAATGACAGCCCCGTTTCGGCTGAGACCTTCTCAAGTTCTTCCCAGACGTCGTCCGGAAGGAGTATCCCGTCCTTTTTGCATACAGCATACCTTTGCCACATATCTTCTCCCGGTACCAGCACCGAAGCCGTACCCTTGGCTTTCGGGGCGCTGTGAAGGTCCTCTATGAAGGCCTCGACCCTTTCGGGGAAGCTGCCTTCAGAGATGAGGGAAGGATCTATGGCGATGAATATATGACAGACGTTGTTGGGCTTATCAAGGTCAAAGCACCAGCTCGTGACGTCATCCCTCGTGCTTGGAGATTTGCCCAGGAGTATGCTGGTCATCATCTCCACGAATACGGCTATTCCATAGCCCTTGTGTCCGCCCATGGGCATAAGTGCCCCTTCGTCAGGATAACCTGACGGATCTGTGGTCGGGACTCCGTCAGCATCCGTGATCCATGTATCCGGTATATCAAGGCCTAAGGCCTTGTGCTTTAATACTTTGAGGCTTGCGACATTGCTCGAAGAGATGTCGAGTATCACCGAAGGCATGGACAGTGCAGGAGCTGCAAAGGAAAAAGGATTGTGTCCCATGACCATTCCCCTGGCACCTGGAATGCCCATCTTCTTGTCCACGTTGCTCGCGGCAAAGCCTATGAGGCCCTGTTTTGCCGCTATATTGGAATAAACGCCGGTGGCTCCGAAATGGCAGCTGTTCTTGACTAAAGCCATGCCTATGCCGCACTTTTTTGCAAGCTCGGCTGCTTTGTTCATACCCATGACGCCTGATACATATCCCATGGTGTTGTGTCCGTCTATAACGGCTGCAGCGGGAAGCTCCCTTTCTACTGCGGGGCGGTCTTTGAATGACACGCCGCCTGCGTCAGCCTTTGTCATATATCCGTAAAGATTCTTGGTGCCGTGGGTATTAAGCCCCCACATATCGGCTATTACAAGAGCCTTTGCCATGGCAAGAGCATCCTCTTCGCACATGCCTTTTCTTATGAGCGCTTCTTTGCAGAAAGCGGTAAGTTTTTCTTCATTTACTCTGTGAGGCATATATATACTCCTCCTGTATACAAATCACTTTCCTGTATATTAAAAAAGAGCCGGCCCTTCTTCAACCGACTCTCAGTTTACTCATTTATTGTATTTCCTATGCTTTTCAGCCAGCAATTCCCTTTTGATACCCCTGTGCGTAAACCTTCGGTTTACCAAGGCGCAGATCCGCACTCCTTTTCATATGCATCGAAGTAGAACTGCTGAAGTCTCTTTGCTTCCTTCTTTGAATCAAAACCCATTGAAGCAAGCTCCTTTGTATATCCCCTTCTTACAGGCATATTCTCCTTTACTCCTTCGAGGATCAAGTCAGCCCAATGGCTGTCGCTTTCGGAAAGGGGTATGAAACGGCATATCTCGCAGCCTGATGACTCCTCCGGGACTTCAGTCGAGAAGAATACCGGAAGCCCGCTGCTCTGGGCTTCAAGGCCCACGTTGGGTATCCCCTCATACAGAGACGGGAGAAGGAATCCGTCCATGGCGCAGTAGAAGCGGTGTACGTCCTCTCTGCCTCCAACGAAATATACCTTGTCCCTGATTCCCAGTTTGTCAGCTTCTGCAAAGACCTGATCCTGGAGCTCTCCGTCTCCCACGTAGCAGAACACGGCACCCGGCTCTTTCATGAGGACCGCAGCAAACATATCCATCATCCTCACGGGATTTTTTGCCTTAGTCATACGTCCCACGTGTCCGATGACTATCTTGTCTTCCCAGCCGTATTCCTTTCTCACCTCTTCCCTGAGAGCAGGGTCGAAGTCGAAGGCTTCCGTATCGATGCATGATTTGAAAACGCTGAGCTTTCCCTCATCAAGGGCCTTCTGTCCGAACTGCCACACGCCGCAGGCGGTGCCGCAGGACATGTAGTAGTTGGCAAAGAAGCGGGACGTGGTCTTTAGTATATTCTTGAGTATGGTCTTTTTATCCTGCTTGTTCCCCATGGATATGCTCTCGGAGATCCTTACAGGAACACCCGCGACCTTGGCTGCATACATGGGAAAGACGTTCATGGTGCTGTTGTATGCATGCACTATGGAGTATTTGTTTTCGCGGAAAAGCTTTTTCATATCCGCTATGTTCCCGAAGATGTTCTGGTAAGGACGAATGATGAAAACCCTGCCTCCCCTGGCTTCTATCTCTTCATAAGGTATGGCCTGGGAATCCGAATCGCAGATGAAATCGAACCTGACCTTATCATTATCCATATTGCGGAAATAGTTCATGGTCAGGCTTCGTCTGCCCCCTATATTGTATTTTCCAAGTATAAGCGCTACCCTGAGCATTGCCACCACCTCTAATTAAATGACTCGAATATCAAATACATCTACCAGTCTATACCAAAGACTGAATGAACATATTTACATACCCTATCCACATCGTATTTTTGGGGATCAAATGAAATATCAAAAGACCCACTGTCGTAGTAAGTATACAAAAAATCAGTATAGTTATTGGCTAAATAACTTTTTGTGGATTCTCTCATATAGTTGCTGAAAACTTCTTTAAATATATCGAAACTAATTTTAGGGACAAACATTACAGTTTCCAAATAATACTTAAAGAACCACTGTAAGTTTTGATATAGATCATTATTTATCTTTGCTCTAGCTACAATGAGATATCCAGAGTAAGTTTTTTCCCTCCCACTCTTACCATATACTGTCTCAGTTATCTCTTGAAATGTCCCATTTTGTTTAAAATAGGCCGGAATCTCCTTGTCGTACCTTATCCATTCCTCTTTTGTCATTTTGATTCCATCCAGTCTATAAAAACCAAAATAATACTCTTCTCCTAATGAGTAATGCTGCATAATGCGAATTAGTTTATCAAAACAATCATCCGCATTTATTACATTGTTAATTGTAATTCTATACATCATTGAATCTGAGCAATAACCTGATTCTATAGTGCATGGTCTTATATTGCTATTTGAGCCCATATCGCTTCCGTTCAGATGGCACTAAAAGCATTGAGGGCACAAACTCTATTAACGTCGAAAATATAATGCTGATAATCCCTGGATATGCAAGCAAAACCATCGCCCAACCCTTCCCCCTGGTTAAAACACAGCAAAAAAAACCACAGATAGCAGTGATGAAAGCAACAACCGACAAAATATTACAAAAGAGACATAAGTACAAGAAAGGACCCTTCCTCTTTGCATTCTTTATTAATCTCCACAGAGTAATTCTATCTAGCATAGAAAATTCTCTCACAATCTTTATTTGCACTTTGAATTTTAATTTAGGGTACCCGTACCCAAAAATATAAAACTCTTGTATTAAATGATTTAATACACAAAACACAAAGTCGCCTATTAGGAAAAAACTCCCCCATAATACTGATTGCCAAAGAGTGACAGTTTCGCTATTCGTCCACAATTTAACTAAAGATTCTACCTCTTCTAGTAAAAAACTCAATAGAAAACCCCCTTGGCAATCTGGCTGCCAACATATCCTTTAACAATATTAACAATTGTAGGTATAAATCTGTACTGAATGTCTACGCTCCTACAGAGAGAACTACGCCGATGAGGATAAAGACCTGGGTACCGGCGTTCAATATCTCTTCGATCCAGTTGTCCTTTGCAGAGTCCGCATTGAACTTGGTTTTGAAATAGATGATGAAGGCTGCAAAGAATGCAATGCCCAGTACGAAGAATATGCATGCAGGCATGCTGCTCACCGCATGCCATATGCCTGCGAGGCTGATCTTTGACCTGTTTAATATAAGGGCTGCGATCATCATCACCCAGCCCGCAGTCATGCCAATGGGCATCATTTTCTTAAGTCCCGGCACTTCCTTCTTTACGGTGGCAAGCAGCAGCTTGTATACCACCATGCAGGCTCCCGCAAGGAGCGAAATAATAGCTCCTAAAAGGAACAGTTTGCTTCCGAGAGGCTTTGCAAGAAGCGCCATGTCTACACCGAATGCAACTACGGGAATGGCATCCATAAGAGCCAGTCCCAGGGTGAATCCTTCTTTTTCCTGATTGCTCATGTCTTTCCTCCTAGTCATCCGTAAGGATCTGCAGGAAGAGACCCACCAGCATCTTCTTCGCCGGTTTGAAATAGAAAGGTATTATTTTATTCATCAGTTTGTTGTATCCGTAAGGATAGCTCGTATAGTCGAAATCTTTCATCTTAAGCCTCCTCTATACTCTGTAATCTTTAAGGAAATTGCAGAGGGCGAGATAGTTCTCGCTGCTACAGTCGTTGCGGTAGGACATCATCTTGTTCTCGGAGATTATGAATCCTCCTCCACCAAGTTCATCTATGAGCTTCTTTGCCTCTGCTACACACTCTTCAGGAGTGCTTTCGGCAAGCAGAACCGTCGA
>CAYUGP010000117.1:0-4971 GCA_964444315.1 uncultured Oscillospiraceae bacterium
AAAAGAAAAGACGACTTCTGCCGTAATGGTATTCGCCAGTGTAAACGGAGGTAAAACAATGGATAGAAAGACTATATTATTCACAAACTCTGATAAAGAGAAATCCCATACGATAGAAGAGATAGTCAAGACGGTATATTCCGCTCTTGAGGAAAAAGGATATAATGCCCTTGACCAGATGGTAGGATACATTCTTTCCGGTGATCCTTCATATATTACCGGTCATAACAATGCAAGAAATATCATAAGACAAGTAGAAAGAGATAAACTTGTCGAAGAAATCCTTAAGGCATATCTGGAGAAATAATGAGCAGATATCTTGGTCTTGATATAGGGGATAAGACTATAGGGGTTGCAGTCAGCGACCCCTTGTTTCTTACTGCCCAAGGCGTAACGACAATAGAGAGAGTAGGTATACGCAAAGATACGACTAAAGTACTTGAATACATCAAGGAATATGAAGTGTCTCTTGTTGTTGCAGGGCTTCCTTTAATGCTGTCAGGTGAAGACAGTCCTCAAACTGTAAAGGTGCGTGAATTCGTTACCATGCTTGAAAATAAACTTAGATCTTCCGGTATGAAAGATATAAAAGTTGTATTTCAAGATGAAAGATTCACAACGAAAATGTCGGAAGCCGTTCTTATGGAAGCAGGTGTAAGACGAGAAAACCGGAAGCAGCATCTTGACCGGATGGCAGCTCAGATAATACTGCAGTCATATATGGATTCTAATCATAACTAAAAATTCATTGTTAAAAAAGCTTCAACCGTAAAGATTGAAGCTTTTTTATAACATTCTAACTTAAATATCAGTAGGTTTCTTCTTTTTGCTGATATGTATTATTGAAAATATCGCTATCAACATTACTGCTATCCCGATTGCGATCCAAAGAACTAAATTATTCTGAGAAGGTGGAGCAGGGGACTCGGTCACAGTCACTTCTGCCATAAACTCCATCTGGACCTGATTGTCGGAAATTTCTGTGGTAGTATACACATATATATTTGTTACTCCGGCAGAAACAGCTGTTATGACACCATACTGATCTACAGTAGCTATATCTTCATCATCGGAATAATATTCGATATATTGTACCTTTGCAGGAAATGGATCTGTAGTAATTGTTACCGGAGTCTGTTCTCCGATTTTTAATTCAATTAAATCTTTATCTAGATTACCATATCTGGGTTCTGTAAGATCGCGATCAGTTATAAATAGGACGAAAGATCTTTCGTTACCGGAACTTAGTTTGGCCGTTATAGTTACAGTGCCAGTTCCCGTATAAGATATAACGCCGTTTTCATCTACAGTTGCAAGGCTTTCATCTGATGAAGACCATTTAACAGACTTATCCTGTGCATCAGTAGGTACAACTTCATAATCGATTTGATTTTTAGAAGTATGCGGACTTATTTTAGTTACATCTCCGCTGATTCTGAAAGCGATATCCTGACCTTTTGTAGCTTCTTCATATGATACGAAACTTGCCGTAATGACTCTGTCTTTATCTATTTTTAAATGTCTGTCAATGACATTTCCGTTTTCGTCTTTCCAACCGAGGAATACATATCCTTCTTTTTCAGGAATGATTTCTGCTTCTTCAAGTTCCATTCCCGTATCTATGAAAGCGTACATATATACTTCGTCGTCAACTTTGAATGTTACTGTATGGACAAGTTCATCAACTGTATCTATATTTGCATCGACCCATTCGATCCTGTCTTTGATCCATGTTTTTAGTTCATCAACAGCTGAATCATAATCAAAATCAGGTTCATATGCTCTGTTGATCGGAGCATCCATTACAGCAGAAGCTTTGGTTTCATCACGGTATTGATCTATGATACCGCCGTCTTCGATGAGTTTCATAGCAGCTTCTTTGAGAGCAGGCCATTGCTTTTTTACTTCTTCTACAAATCCTCCCTCAGATTTATCGCAAAACATCGGCCTGAGCCACACGTGTTCATTTGTGAATCCTTTTGTTTCAGGTCTGTTGTCCCATGCGTAATCGAAATCCCAGAGAGGGCCCCAATAGACTTCTCCGACTTTACCGTCCTTATCTCTGACTTTGTAAAGATATGTGCTGCCTGTAGCATAGGAATCAGCATTCAGAGCAAAATCATTTATGAGCCAGTATTTCGCAGCAGATTCCAAGTCCATAAGCTCTCTGTATGCAGTTCCTCCTTGATAAAGAGTATCTTCTATAAGCTGGATATGATTCTGTATATATTGCTGCTGCTTATTGTTTTCATAGGAGTCGCCAAGTTCAGGTACTGCATAAGTATCATCAGTATCAGCGGGATTCCCTAAGCTGAAACTGTCCAAAGTATCGAAAGAGGGTGTATGTGTAGCCCAGCATGCACCTCTTGTAGTATAGAATCTGTCAGGAGACCAAGAATTGACTTGTGTACCGTTCTGTACGAGATATCCTCCGGTAATCACTTCATCTTCTGTATCATTTTCAGTCAGTTCGTCTATCTCAAGACGGTTCTTATCAACTCTGACATTTTCACTGAGATAATAGCTCCCAAGATATTTTGATCCGAATTCTTCTCCTGTCATAACCAGATCGACTGGTACGCCTCTCGGAGTGAATTCAAAACCCATCTCATCACCGAGCCAGGCCGTGATCCTGTCTCTCATAAGCGTCGGATCGAATGCGTTTGCTACCAGTACCCAATGTTTGTTTTCTCCGAGTCCGAATATATCAGCCTTTTTATCAAGTTTGATCTTGAAAGGCTTTTTCATGGATTTCATCCATGTTGAATTTCCTCTGCCTCTGATGCTCATTGAAAGATCATAAAGGCTTTCACATGATGAATCTGGAAAATCTGAATAATGAAATCCTTCAGGGACTATGATAGAAATTGTTCCGTAACAGTAATCGATATGGTTAGGGCTTTCTATCATATCCTGTATGGTTCCTTGAGATTCATCGATATTGATATATATAACAGGAATACCGTTATCAGGTTTGATTTCATAAGCATCTGCATAAGCTGATTCATTAAACGAAATAAATAATGCGGCTATCATGCAGATCATAATAAAAGTGATTATAAAATGTTTTGTAATAGTTTTAGATCTCATTTATTTTACCTATTTATCCTCAAACAAGGTAGATGATTTTTTAGCAGCAATACGCTTATGGTCTTTACTCATCTGTGCGTAGTGCTTTTTTGTAGTTTCAACCGATGAATGATGAAGAGCATCTGCAACAAGATATATATCTCCCGTCTCGTTATACAGATTTGTACCGAAAGTTCTTCTCAATGCATGAGGAGTGAGTTTCATATTTAATCCAGCTTTCTGAGCATATGCTTTGATCATAAGCTCAACGGCTCTGACACTTATGCGTTTATGCTGCATGGAAAGGAAAAGAGCATTTTCTTTCACATTTCCGGCAAGCAGCATGTCTCTGTCTTCATGACAGTATTCGAGAAGAGCATTTTCGACTTCCTCTCCGAAATATACTTCATCCTCATCTCCGCCTTTTCTTGTTACAAGTATAGAATCCATATAGAAGTCTACGTCTTCTATATCTATTCCTACAAGCTCAGAAACACGGATTCCTGTGCCTAAAAACACCATCATAATGGCAAAGTCCCTTTTAATGATTTTGTTGTGTCTTTTGAGCTCTTTTTCGCTTAGACCTACAGTATCCTTCACTGCAGCAAGTATCCTCGATACTTGTTCTTTATCCATAACGACTATTTTCTTATCAGGAATCTTCGGTACATCCATCAGGTCCGACAGATTGTTTGTTATATCTCCGATCTTGAAATAGTATTTATAAAAAGATCTCAGAGACGACACTCTTCTGGCTTTGATGGAAGGGGAGGCGAGTTTGCGTATTTCACTTCCGTTATCTCCCATGATTGTATATTATTCGAGAGTATCGATATATTCCTGAATGTCATCAATTGTAAGTTTATCGAGTATGTCGGAAGGGGAGGCTGATTTAAGATTAATATCTTTAAATCCGGGAGATTCTTCCAGATAGTCGAAAAATCTTCTCATGTCATATGCATATTGAAGTTTAGTCCTGGGAGACATTCCTTGGTCTCTTAAGTGATTAAAAAACTTCTTTGCAAATACCGGCATGTCGCTGATGATCTCATTAGCCTGTATATTGATTTTTGAATAAAGATCTGTTTGATAACTCATATTTCCTATAAGAACAATTGTTTAGCAGTTAGGGCGGTTGATATCATATTTAAAGCAGGGTCGTTTATTAAATCTATCTTTGCAGCTCTGGTCATTTTCTTTATGGCCAGCTCACGCTTAAGAGCATGCGACTTGTCTGTTACGGCTTCGATATATACATAGCAGACCGGCAGGCGCGGTTTAGTGTATTTACTGGCAATGCCTGAGTTATGCATATTCAAACGACGTTTAAGATCGTTTGTTATACCTGTATAGAAAGTATCGTCAGAACATCTGAGGATATATACGTAATACTCAGATTTTGATTTTGAATATTCTGTACAATTATCCGTATTTTTACTCATAACAGACGTTTGATTTGCTTTATGTATATACCAGTACTTTTTATTGAAAAAGCCCGAAAAACAGGCCGAAAAATCGCCGATTTAAGCGATTTTTTTTAGGGCGGTCGATATATCTATCCTTGAGAAATAAGTCTAAAAAAGGCTATTTTTAAAGGTTTATTGATTTATATATTTTACCGAACAATTCTGATTATCAAAGTTATATATATCTATATAAATGATATTAATAAAGTAATTGAATTGCAAAAGCAAAGTGTTTACCGGTGAAAGTAAATCTGCATATAACTTTGAATATTTGAAAGAATAATGCAGAGTGATCTGACTTTCAATAAAGGCAAACTGTGAATATGCAGTAGCCACCGAAAACTCCGGGGGAGCATATTTGAATATCGATCTATCCAAAGTATATTCCAAAAGCCTTAAAATGTCTATATCAATTTCGTAAAATATACATTTTCCG
>CAYUGP010000118.1:0-4946 GCA_964444315.1 uncultured Oscillospiraceae bacterium
GAAGACTGAGATATACATCCTTGAATTCCGCACCTGAAGCAACAAGTTTGGATACGGATTCTACTACTGCAAGGTAAGCTCCGTGATAGGGACTCTGCTCCGCTATATACGGATTGTATCCCCATGACATGAGCGAACATGTATCTGTGTGACCTCTTTCTACAGAGACCTTCTGGACCATAGCCTGTACCGGAGTCCTCTGGAATTTTCCCCCGAAGGGCATCAACACGGTTCCTGCGCCAATGGTCGAATCAAATCTTTCTGAAAGACCTCTCTTGGAGCATGAATTGAGATCAGAAGCAACGGCTTTCATTCCTTTGACGAAATCGGACGGTATAACTTTCCCGTTGTATTCAGCCTTGGTCATCTCCGCCGTTATATGCTTCTCGGCTCCGTTTGAATTGAGAAACTCTCTGGAGATATCGACTACTTTGTCCCCGTTCCAGTAGAGTGTGAGCCTCGGGTCTTCCTTGACAACGGCAACTCTTACGGCCTGTAGGTTCTCAGATTCTGCGATCTCCATGAATCTGGCCTCATCTTCGGGAGCAATGACAACAGCCATCCTCTCCTGGGATTCGCTTATGGCAAGTTCCGTTCCGTCAAGACCTTCGTACTTTTTGGGGACCTTGTTCAGGTCTACATCTATTCCGTCCGCAAGTTCTCCGATGGCTACGGATACTCCGCCTGCTCCGAAGTCATTGCATCGCTTTATCATTCTCGAGCTTTCGGGATTCCTGAAGAATCTCTGGAGCTTTCTTTCTTCGGGGGCATTACCCTTCTGGACCTCCGCTCCGCAGGTCTCTACGGATTTGACCGTATGGGCCTTTGAAGATCCCGTAGCTCCCCCTATACCGTCGCGTCCGGTCTTTCCTCCCAGCAGTATGATGAGATCTCCGGGAACGGGTCTTTCTCTTCTCACATTCTCCGCAGGTGCGGCTGCTATGACAGCGCCGACCTCCATGCGTTTTGCTGCGTAACCGGGGTGATATATTTCATCTACTATACCCGTAGCAAGGCCGATCTGGTTTCCGTAGGAGGAGTAGCCTGCTGCAGCAGTTGTGACTATCTTTCTTTGAGGGAGTTTTCCTTCAAGGGTCTCCGATATCGGGACAGTAGGATCTGCAGCCCCGGTGATTCTCATTGCACCGTATACGTAGGATCTTCCGGAAAGGGGATCTCTTATCGCTCCTCCTATACAGGTCGCTGCACCTCCGAAAGGCTCTATCTCGGTCGGATGGTTGTGAGTCTCGTTCTTAAAGAGCAGGAGCCAGTCCTGATCCTCTCCGTCTACATCGACCTTTATCTTGACTGTGCAGGCATTTATCTCCTCGGATTCGTCGAGTTTGTCCAGCTTACCTTCGTTCTTCAATGCCTTTACTGCTATGGTCGCGATATCCATCAGACAGACCGGTTTGGTTATCTCAAGGTGTTTTCTCATCCTGAGGTAGTCGTCGAATGCTCTTTGCAGTAACTCGTCTTCGAACTTCACATATCCTATTATGGTATGGAAGGTCGTATGCCTGCAGTGATCCGACCAGTATGTGTCGATCATGCGGATCTCGGTAATGCTGGGATCTCTACCCTCTTTTCTGAAGTACCTCTGGCAGAATTCCAGGTCCGCCGTATCCATGGCCAGCCCATAGGATGATACGAAACTGTCAAGTTCATCACCTTCAAGTTCCCTGAATCCTTCGAGAACAGCGACTTTGGAAGGCACCGTGTATTCCATTTCAAGGCTTTCCGGTTTACCAAGGGAAGCCTCCCTTGCCTCCACCGGGTTTATTACATATTTTTTTATCTGGTTTATCTCGTCTTCCGACAGGTCACCGTACAGAGCATATACTTTTGCGGATCTTACAAGAGGTCTGTCTCCTTTTGAGATCAGCTGTATGCACTGCGCTGCCGAATCTGCCCTCTGATCGAACTGGCCGGGCAGATATTCGACTGCGAATACAGTCGCACCGGGAAGATCAAGGCTGTCCGAACAGATATCGAGCTGAGGCTCCGAAAAGACATACTTCGCCGCATAGGCAAATCCTGCCTCATCTATCTTCTCAACGTCATATCTGTTGAATAACCTCAAGTCCTCAAGGCTCTCTATTCCAAGCAATTTTCTGAACTCTGAAAGAAGCGCTGCCGCTTCGCTTGCAAGTTCCTTTTTCTTTTCTACATATACTCTGTATACCATCATCCTATCCTTTGTATGCTCTGAGTGCTCTCTGACCGATGTCATGTCTCATGTAAGAATTAGCGAAGTCAACTTTCGATGTAAGCTCGTAAGCTTTTTCTATGGCTTCCTCAAGGCTGTCTGCCACTGCCGTGCATCCTACCACTCTGCCCCCGTCTGTAAGGAGCTTACCGTCAGAAAGTTTAGCTCCGGCAACGTATACCTGATCTTCAGCATCCTCTGCTATGGTCATTTCAAACCCTTTTTCATATTTTTCCGGATAACCGTCGGAAGCCATGATGACGCAGCATGCGTGTTTGTCTGAGAATTTCACTTCGACTTCTGAAAGTCTCTCTTCGGTCACAGCCTTCATTATGGTCAGAAGGTCACTTTCAAGGAGAGGAAGCACCACCTGAGTCTCGGGGTCTCCGAAACGGCAGTTGTACTCTATGACTTTTGGTCCGTCCTTAGTTAACATGAGACCGAAATACAGGCATCCTTTGAAGGTCCTGCCCTCGGCGTTCATGGCCCTCATGGTCGGAAGGAATATCTTTTCCATGCACTCGTCTGCGATCTCTTTTGTATAGTAGGGATTCGGCGCAACCGTTCCCATTCCTCCTGTGTTGAGACCAGTATCGCCGTCTCCGGCTCTTTTGTGATCCATGGAAGATACCATAGGGATCAGAGTCTTTCCATCCGTAAAGGTCAGAACGGACACTTCAGGTCCTTCGAGAAACTCTTCGACCACTATGCGGTCTCCGCTCTTCCCGAATTTCTTGTCCTCCATTATCTCCTTTACGGCAGCCTCGGCTACTTCGTGAGTTACGGCTATGATAACGCCCTTGCCGAGGGCAAGGCCGTCAGCCTTTACCACTGTGGGCAGAGGCGCCGTCTTTACGAACTCAAGAGCAGCCTTGGGATCGTCGAATACGTTATATGCTGCTGTGGGGATGCCGTACTTCTTCATCATGTCCTTTGAGAAGACCTTGCTGCTCTCTATTATGGCTGCATTGGCCCTGGGTCCGAATGAAGGGATCCCTGCCGCCTCAAGGGCGTCTACGCATCCGAGAGCCAGAGGATCATCAGGAGCTACCACTGCATAATCGATATCATTTGCTTTTGCAAATTCAACTATACCGTCAATATACGTCGCTTGTATGGGCACGCAGGTCGCATCCTTTGCCATGCCGCCGTTTCCCGGAAGAGCATATATGGCTTCAACATCCTTGTTCTCTTTTATCTTTTTGATTATGGCGTGCTCTCTGCCGCCGCCTCCGACTACAAGTACTTTCATCTGAATTCTCCTTTAATGATGGAACAGCCTCATGCCTGTGAAGCACATAACCATGTCATATTTATCTGCTGTCTCTATGACGTTATCGTCTCTTATGGATCCTCCGGGTTCGGCAATATATTTAGCTCCGGACTTTTTGGCCCTTTCAACGTTGTCTCCGAAGGGGAAGAATGCATCGCTTCCTACTGTGATGCCGGTCTGGGTGGCGATCCATGCTTTCTTTTCTTCAGGGGTAAGAGGTTCCGGTCTGTATTTGAATCTCAGCTGCCACTCTCCGTCGCGGAGGACGTCATCCCATTCGTCTGAAATGAAAACATCGATGGCATTGTCTCTGTCCGGTCTTCTTATATCGTCTCTGAACGGAAGATCAAGGACTTTCTGATACTGCCTTAAATACCAGTTGTCCGCTTTGTTGCCGGCCAGTCTCGTACAGTGTATCCTGCTCTGCTGTCCTGCGCCCACACCTATGGCCATGCCGTCCTTTACATAGCAGACAGAATTGGACTGAGTGTATTTGAGGGTGATGAGGGATACGATCATATCGATCTTAGCTTCCCTGCTCAGTTCCTTGTTCTTTGTAACTATATTGGAAAGCAGAGCCTCGTCGATCCTGAAATTGTTATGTCCCTGCTCGAAAGTGACTCCGAACACGTCCTTGGTCTCCTGGGGAGCCGGAACGTAAGCGGGATCGATCTCAACAACGTTGTACTTGCCGCCCTTTTTAGTGCTGAGTATCTCCAGCGCTTCCTTCGTATATCCGGGGGCGATGATCCCATCGCTGACCTCTTCTTTGAGGTAGCGTGCCGTATCCTCATCACAGACATCTGAAAGAGCAGCCCAGTCTCCGTAGGAAGACATCCTGTCTGCACCTCTGGCCCTTATATATGCACAGGCTATGTCGGACAGTTCCTTGTCCGTATCGACAAAGTAGATCTTTCTTTCTATGTCAGTAAGAGGTCTGCCTACAGCGGCGCCTGCAGGACTTACATGTTTGAAGCTCGCAGCTGAAGGCATGCCGGTCGCTTCCTTGAGTTCCTTTACGAGCTGCCAGGAGTTGAGGGCATCCAGGAAATTGATATATCCGGGCTTTCCGTTCAGTACTTTAACGGGAAGATCGGATCCGTCTTTCATAAAAATCCTTGATGGTTTCTGATTCGGATTGCATCCGTACTTAAGTTCGAGTTCGTTCATGATTAGTCTCCCAGGTGTTTATTGAAAATCTTCACTTCTCCCTTTACGTAGGTGTAGAGAGATACTTTATTGTCACAGTTAAGTGCATCCCATACTTCTTCCGGAGAAGGAAGCGTGACTTCCTTTGGTTCCCCTTCGAAAGCGGGAAGCGGGTTGCCGTCTCCTTTGTACGTGCTGATGAAATATCCCTTTCCTTCAGGACATGACTCGTATGCGAAAAACTCCCTGAGACAGGTCCCGTCTTTGTATTTGAGAAGAGAAAGTTCGATACTCTTGTCCTCGTTGATTATGGCC
>CAYUGP010000119.1:0-4923 GCA_964444315.1 uncultured Oscillospiraceae bacterium
ACTTGATGTATACGTCGCCGTACTGTCCGGAACCGCCGTTCTGTTTCTTGTGCTTACCCTGAACATCGGAGCTGCCCATGATGGTCTCTCTGTATGCGACCTTCTGAGGCACCGAAGATACTTCCACGCCGTTCTTGTCCTTGAGCTTTGCCATGAGGATGTTGGCCTGGATGTCTCCCTGGGTTCCGAGAAGTGTCTGACGGGTCTCTGTATTTCTCTCGAGGCAGAATGAAGGATCTTCTTCCATGAGCTTCTTGAGTCCTGAGGAAACCTTGTCCTCATCAGCCTTGGACTTGGGCTCGATAGCTGTGAAGAGCGTAGGCTGCGGGAATACGACCTTGGGGACCTGTACCGGGTTTGCCTTGTCGCAGAGAGTGTCGCCGGTCTGCGTGGCTGCCAGCTTGCCGAGAGCTACGATGTCTCCGTATGATGCCTTAAGGCATTCACCCTGAGTCTTGCCTCTCAGATAGTATACGGAACTGAGTTTTTCATTCTTGTCCTGTGTGGAGTTGAGAAGTTCCATGCCCTGATTGACGCTGCCGCGGATGACCTTGGCAAGGGATATCTTTCCGAACTGGTCTGCTATGGTCTTGAATACGAAAAGTGCTGCAGGACCGTCTCCGCAGGGGATGGGATCTCCGTCCACTGTTTCATAGGGTTCATGTGCTGTGGGCTTGGGTACGTATTTGATTAATGCATCGAGAACTTCCTTGATGCCTTCTCCCTTGAGTGCTGAGCACGTGAATACGGGGCAGATGCCTCCGTCAAGGATAGCCTGGGAAAGACCTGTGCTGAACTCTTCCTCTGTGAACTCTTCTCCGCCGAAGAACTTGTCCATAAGTTCTTCTGAAGTTTCAGCAATAGCCTCGTTGATGGCGTCTGTATCATCCATGGACACTACAGCAGAACCGAACTTGGCCTTGAGGGATGCGATGACTCCGGGAACGTCCAGATTGTCCTTGTCTGTCTTGTTGATGACGAAGAACCTGGGAACGTTGAACTGCTTACATGATGCCCATGCTTTCTCTGTTCCGACCTGTATACCGGATGATGCGTCTACGAAGATCGCAGCGGCTTCTGCAGCTCTGAGAGCGCAGTTTACTTCGCCTACGAAATCGAAGAAGCCAGGTGTGTCGAGGAAGTTGAGCTTTACTTTGTTGTACTCTACAGGAACTATCGACATGCTGATGGAATATCCTTTTTCGGCTTCCATCTTGTCGAAGTCGGATACTGTATTTCCGTCTTCGACTCTTCCGAGTCTTGAGATAACGCCGGTTGCAAGAAGTGCAGCCTCGATGAACGTTGTCTTACCTGAGCTGCCGTGTCCTACAAGAGCGATGTTTCTGATGGTGTCGCTGGTGTAACCCTTCATGGTATATATTTTCCTCCTAAAAAATACTTGACGTATATATAGTAAACAAACACTGACTGTCTGCCGAACAGTCACTGTAAAGTATAACATACGCACTGAAGATACTACAAGTGGAATTGTGATGCAAACTACTCTCTTTTTGCAGGCTGAAGCTGTACGAGCACTATAGCTGCAAACATTACCGCGCAGCCGAGAAGCTCCCTTGCTGAAAGGGTCTCATGAAGCAGGAGCCATCCACCGATGACGGCAAAAACGGATTCAAAGCTCATGATGAGGCTCGCAGCTGCAGGCTTCACGCTTTTCTGGCCGAAGATCTGAAGGGTATAGCCTACGCCTGCAGAAAGGATGCCGCAGTACGCCACTGCAATGCGTCCGTCCCATATGGCAGCAAAGGAGACATCTTCCGTCAGAAGAGCCGTTACGGTGCTGAGCACAAAGGATACGAGAAACTGGAGAAAACTCATCTTTATTATCTCCGCCTTGGCTGCAAAACGGTCTGAGCACAGTATGTGCCCTGAAAAGAATACTGCACATCCGAAGACGAGAATATCTCCTTTGTCGATGGAAGCCGTTCCGGAAGCACAGAGAAGATAAAGGCCTAAGATCCCCAGAAGCACCGCTATCCAGGTCTTTACCGGTTCTTTGCGTCTGAATATCAGAACGTTGAGTATCGGGACTATGAGTATATACATGGCGGTTATGAAACCGGCTTTTCCGGCTTCCGTGTACACCATGCCCATCTGCTGCAGGTTGTTTGCTACGGTCATGAGCACTCCGCAGCCAAGGCCTCCTGCAAGGGTAGCCCTGTTGAATTTAAAAGCCTTTGAAGGACCGTAGACTGCCATGCACAGGACAGCCAGGAATATGACTGCAAGGAAACACCTTGCGGCCATAAAGGTGATGGGCCCTATGTATTCCATACCGCTTCTTTGGAAAGCGAAGGCAATGCCCCAGATAAATGCAGTTATGAAGAGCAGCAAACTGCCCTTTAGGCTGTCTTTCATGGCTTAAAAGGATTGAGCGCGGTATCCCGCGCTCATATTCTTAGAAATCTGCGTTTTTGGGTGTTCTCGGGAAGGGCAGCACGTCTCTGATGTTGTCCACTCCGGTGAGGTACATTATCATACGTTCGAAACCGAGGCCGAAACCGGCGTGTTTGCATCCGCCGTACTTTCTGAGCTCGAGATACCACCAGTAGGTCTCCTCGTCCATTCCGAGGCGTCTGATCTTGTCAAGAAGCACATCGTAGCGCTCCTCTCTTTGCGATCCGCCTACTATCTCTCCTATGCCGGGCACCAGAAGGTCACAGGCGGCGACGGTCTTTCCGTCCTCGTTCTCCCTCATATAGAAGGCTTTAATGGCGGAAGGATAGTTGATGAGGAAGACCGGCTTTTTGAATACTTCTTCCGTTATATATCTCTCGTGCTCTGACTGAAGGTCCATGCCCCATCCGGTGACTTTGTATTCGAACTTTCTGCCATTCCTTTGAGCCTCTTCAAGGAGCTCGATGGCTCTTGTGTACTCCAGGCGCTCGAAATCGTTCGATACCACGTTGTGGAGCCTGTCCATGAGTCCTTTGTCAACGAAACTGTTGAAGAACTCCATCTCCGCCGGACAGTTCTCAAGGACGTAGTTTATTATGTACTTCACCATCTCTTCGATGAGGTCCATATCATCTTTAAGATCTGCAAAAGCGATCTCCGGCTCTATCATCCAGAACTCGCTGGCATGCCTTGTCGTGTTGGAGTTCTCAGCCCTGAATGTGGGCCCGAAGGTGTAGGTGTTTTTGAAAGCCAGGGCAAATATCTCCGCCTCGAGCTGTCCGGACACCGTAAGGTTCGCGCTCTTGCCGAAGAAGTCCTGAGAAAAGTCCACGCTGCCGTCTTCGTTCTTCGGTACGTTGGCAAGGTCGAAGTTCGTGATATGGAACATCTCTCCTGCGCCTTCAGCATCGCTCGCTGTTATGATGGGAGGATGTGCATATACGAAGCCCCTCTCCTGGAAGAACTTATGTATGGCGTAAGCTGCCACGCTCCTGACCCTGAACACCGCTGAGAACTTGTTGGTCCTCGGACGGAGGTGCTGCTGGGTACGGAGGTACTCCATGGTATGTCTCTTGTTCTGTATGGGATAGTCGGGATCCGAGGGAGCCTCTACGGATATTTCCCTGGCCTTGATCTCAAAGGGCTGTTTTCCTTCCGGAGTCAGGACCAGCTGTCCCTTCACCCTGAGAGCCGTGGAAAGCGGGAGCTTCGATACTTCGTCGAAATTCTTTAAGAATTCCTCTTCATATACCACCTGCACGCTCTTGAAATATGTGCCGTCATTCAGGTCGATGAAACCGAATTTGTTGGATCCTCTGTTGTTCCTGATCCAGCCTACGACTTCTATATCACCCTCGAACTTTGACGGGCTTTTGAATACATCTCTTAATTCTGTCATATCTATCTCCTGATCTAGTGAAGAGGCCTTTTGCAGGCATCTTCGACTGTATACTTTGCTTCCCAGCCCAGTATCTCCTTGGCCTTGGAACAGTCCGCATAGCATTCGGCTATATCTCCGAGACGCCTGGGAGCGAACTCATATGGGATCTTCACTCCCCTTGCCTTCTCGAAGGCTTCTACCATTTCAAGTACGGAAGTTCCTTTTCCCGTGCCCAGGTTGAAAACCTCGGATCCCTTGTGCTCGGCAGCATAGCGAAGAGCTGCTTCATGACCGGCTGCAAGATCCATCACATGAATATAGTCCCTGACTCCCGTGCCGTCCGGTGTGGGATAGTCGTTTCCGAAAACGCTGAGCTTTTCAAGTTTTCCTTCCGCCACCTGGCATATATACGGGAAAAGGTTGTTCGGAACGCCTTTGGGCTGCTCCTCAAGGTAACCCACCCTGTGGCTTCCTATGGGATTGAAATACCTGAGGATTACTACGGAAAGCTGCGGATCCGCCTTAGCGGCATCCTTCAAAATCTCTTCTATAAAATACTTCGTCCTTCCGTAGGGATTTGTGCACCCGCCCGTAGGTTGGGTCTCAACGAACGGAACGGGATTGTCCTCCCCGTAAACGGTAGCAGATGAGCTGAAAATGAGTGTATTGCATCCGTGTCTCTTCATTGCCTCGAGAACGGAAAGCATGCTGTCTAAGTTGTTCCTGTAGTACATGAGAGGTTTTTCAACGCTCTCTCCCACGGCTTTGTAACCTGCAAAATGTATGACAGCGTCTATCTTGTGGTCCGTGAATACCTTGTCAAGAGTCTGCGGATCGCAGGCATCGCCCTTGACGAATTTGGGCAGCTTGCCGCAGACCTTTGCGATGTTCATCACGGTCTTTTCTTCGCTGTTGGATAAGTTGTCAAGAAGGACTACCTCATAGCCCTTTGTGAGGAGCTCGGCGGCAGTGTGGCTGCCGATGTAGCCTGTTCCTCCCGTTAAAAGTACTTTCATTTAAAAACTCCTGTAAATGGATGATCGTTTCCAAACAGTATATCACACTGCAATAAAAAAATATATCAAAATCAAATAAAAATCACCTCCGCCCATGAAGCAGAGGTGATC
>CAYUGP010000120.1:0-4923 GCA_964444315.1 uncultured Oscillospiraceae bacterium
AGTCCATAGACCGCAAACTTGAGAATATCGAGAAAAAAGAGGAAGGCATCAACAGAAAGATGCAGTCCCTTACCGACAAGGAAAAGAACATCGACGAGATACTGAAAAAACAGGTCGATGAACTTGAAAGGATCTCCGGCTGTACAGCCGAAGAAGCCAAGGCCATGCTCCTTCGCGACATAGAACACGACGTTCGCCGCGAAGCATCCATAATGATCAAGGACATTGAGAGCAAGGCAAAGGAAGAAGCAGACAGGAACGCAAAAGAGATAATCACAATGGCGGTCCAGCGCTGTGCGGCAGATACTGTCGCAGAGACGACGGTGTCAGTCGTACCTCTCCCCAACGACGATATGAAAGGACGTATCATAGGCCGTGAGGGAAGAAACATAAGGGCCATAGAACAGGCCACAGGAATCGATCTCATCATAGACGATACGCCTGAAGCAGTCATCCTCTCCGGTTTCGACCCGGTCAGGAGAGAGATAGCAAGGCTGGCTCTCGAAAAGCTCATAGTCGACGGAAGGATACATCCCGCAAGGATAGAAGAGATAGTCGACAAGGCAACCAAGGAAGTTGAAAAGACCATAAAGGAAGAGGGCGAAGCCGCCGTATTCGAACTTGGTATCAACGGTATACATCCTGAGCTCATAAGGATACTCGGAAGGCTCAGATACAGAACAAGTTACGGACAGAACGTTCTCAATCACTCCAAGGAAGTCGCCCATCTGGCAGGCCTCATGGCCGGAGAGCTGGGCTTCGATGTAAGGCTCGCACAGAGAGCCGGACTTCTCCATGATATAGGGAAAGCCGTAGACCACGAGCAGCAGGGGACTCACGTAGACCTGGGTATAGAGATACTCAGAAAGTACAAGGAGAGCGAAGCTGTCATAGGATGTATGGCATCCCATCACGGAGATTACGAGTACACCTGTGCAGAAGGCGTCCTCGTAGCTGCGGCAGATGCTCTGTCAGCGGCAAGACCGGGAGCAAGAAGAGAGACTCTCGACACATATATCAAGAGGCTCCAGAACCTTGAAGAGATAGCCAATTCCACACCGGGCGTCGAATCATCTTACGCCATCCAGGCAGGAAGGGAGATCAGGATCATCGCAAAGCCCGATCAGGTATCAGACAATGAGATACAGATGCTCGCAAGAGATATATCCAGAAAGATCGAGAGCGAACTCGAGTATCCGGGCCAGATCAAGGTCAATGTAATAAGAGAAACAAGAGCAGTCGATTACGCAAAGTAAAAAGCATAAACAGCCCGCGCATGCGGGCTCTTTTTTCAGAGAAATGATCTATTTAGACAATTCAGCAACAACTAAGCCGAGCAAAGCATGCCTCGACGCCATGACAGACGCTTTGACAAAGGACTTCGGCAATCCTTCGTCTCTTTACAGGATAGGCCTCGATGCAGAAAAGATAGTCAAGCATTCAAGGGAAGTCATAGCCAAATCCATAGGTGCAGATCCCTCGGAGGTGTATTTCACTTCCTGCGGGAGCGAGAGCGATGATACGGCCATATTCGGAGCCTGGAGCGCGAGAAAGAAGCAGGGCAAGAGGATGATCACCACCGCTGTGGAGCACCCTGCAGTTTTAAGATGTTTTGAAAAGCTTCAGCAGGAAGGCGCGGATGTTCAGTACATACCGGTCCTTTCAGACGGCAATCTGGACATGGATGCCTTCAGAAAACTCCTGAATGATGACACGGTTTTCGTGAGCGTGATGCACGTAAACAACGAAACAGGAGCTATCTTCCCCATAGAGGAAATCGCAAAGGAACTTAAAAAATATCCCAATGTCATCTTCCATTCCGACTGCGTCCAGTCCTACGGTAAACTGGATATCGACGTAAAGAAAATGGGCGTGGACATGATAAGCCTTTCCGGACATAAGGTCCATGCGAGCAAAGGCATAGGTGCTCTTTATGTAAGAAACGGGCTCCATATCCCTCCGTACATACTCGGCGGTGGACAGGAGGCGGGATTCAGATCAGGGACCGAGAACGTGCCCGGCATCGCCGGTTTCGGTGCGGCCGTTGAAGACATGCACATGGTAAAGCCGGAGGCAAGAGAATATCTTAAAAAGAGACTTCTTGAGGAGATAGAAGATATTCAGATAAACTCTCCCGAAACAGCGGCGCCTTCGGTGCTCAACGTGAGTTTCTTAGGCTGCAGGGGAGAGGTACTCCTCCATATGCTCGAGCAGGATGAGATCTATGTATCCACAGGCTCTGCCTGTTCTTCACATAAAAAGGGGAGTCACGTGCTTTCAGCTCAGGGACTCAGTCCTGAAGCCATAGACGGAGCGGTCAGATTCAGCTTCGGATCTGACAACACCGTAGAGGAGATGGACATAGTAGTCGAGAAGCTGAAGAAATACGTTGCCATGCAAAGAAGGCTGAGAAAGGCTGTTAAAAGGTCATGATAAACGATAAGGAACAGGTATATATAGTCCGCTGCGGAGAGACGGCACTCAAAGGAGACAACAAATCCTACTTTGAGCGCATGCTGGTAGGAAAGATCCGCTCCGCGCTTAAAGAAGAGGATATATACAGCGTAGACAGAGTGGAAGGGCTCATACTGGTAAGAGCGTCCCTTGATACGGACAGAGCGGCAGTGCTTAAAAAAGTCAGCCGTGTGTTCGGCGTGGACTCCATAAGTCCTGCAACGGAAGTCTGCTACGAAGGCATGAGTGCTCAGGAAACCATCAACGAGATAGGCAGAGTCGCTTCCTCGTTCATGGATCAGCTCATAAAAGAAAAGGGAATAAGCACTTTCAAGGTGGAAGCCAAGAGAGCGGATAAGACTTTTCCCGTGGAGTCTCCCAAGATCGCAAGAGAAGTAGGTGCCTGCGTACTGAAGGCATGCAAGGTCCTCAAAGTGGACGTCCATGAGCCTGATGCACTTGTATGGGTAAATGTGAGAAGAAAATATGCCTATGTATACGAAGAGAAGATCATGGCATACGGAGGTCTGCCTCTCGGCACCAACGGTAAAGGCCTTGTCCTTCTTTCCGGAGGCATAGATTCACCGGTGGCTGCTTTCCTCATGGCCCACAGAGGCATGAATATTGAAGCGGTCCATTTCCATTCCTATCCCTACACATCCGAGAGAGCCTTTGAAAAGGTCAAGGATCTTGCAGGCATACTCACCACCTACTGCGGCAGGATAAAGATGACCAGCATCAACCTGCTTCCCATACAGGAAGCTATAGTCATGAACTGCCCCGAGGAGGAAACGACTATACTCGTGAGAAGGTTCATGATGAAGATAGCCGAAAGGATAGCAAAGAAAGACGAGTGCCAGATGCTCATAACGGGCGAGAGCCTGGGCCAGGTGGCAAGCCAGACTTCCGATTCTCTGGTAGTCACCGATGCGGCCGTATCTGTGCCGGTCATGAGACCGCTCATAGCCATGGATAAGACTCAGATCATAGATATAGCCAGGGAGATAGGAACTTTCGAGACTTCCATACAGCCCTTCGAGGACTGCTGCACGGTCTTCCTTCCCAAACATCCGGTAACTAAGCCAAAGCTGTCCAAGATACTGGAAAGCGAATCGAAGCTCGATGTAGAGTCGCTCATTGAAGCAGCCCTTAGCAATGCAGAAGTTGTAGTGGTCAGAGAATGATGAGTAAGGTTTATGATTTCTTAAAAGAAAACGGAATGCTCGCCGAGTGCCTTGACGATAAGGCCATAGAAGCCGACTTCTTAAACGACATGGGCGAAAAGCGGACATTGAGCATGATCCAAACCTTTCAGAAGAGCACCGAGTGCGATCTTCCTGAAAGAGATATACTTGCCATAGATGCAGGCGGGACAAACCTCAGGTTTGCGGAATACAAAAACGGGACCTTCACGGAGCCCGTCAGGATGCCAATGTTCGGCATAAAGGAAGAGATAAGTGCTGACAGGTTCTTCGATCTCATGGCCTACGAGATATCCAAGTACGAAGCCGAAGACATAGGATTTTGCTTTTCATATCCCTGCGAGATACTGGAAAACAAAGACGGAAAGATAATCCTTTTTGCCAAGGAAGTAAAGATAAAGAACGCAAAGGGAAAAGTGCTTGGTAAAGAGCTCAACAAACGCCTTGCGAAGAAGAGAAATTTCTCTATCATAAACGACACCGTTGCAGCTCAGCTGGGCACGTCAGCGGACGTGGGTATAATACTCGGTACGGGTTTTAACATCTGCTTTACCGACAGGAAAATGGATATGATCGTAAACAGCGAATGCGGTCAGTACGAAGGCATTCCTTTCGGCAGTTTCGATAAGGAGCTATGCAAAAAGATGGGCAGCCCGAAGCCTGTTGCAGAAAAGCTCATAGCAGGCGCCTATCTGGGCGGCGTGCTGGAACTGGCAGCAAGCGGCTATTTCGGCCGCAGGATGCCGGAATTCGAACTCAAAGACGTATCGGAGTTCCTGATTGGCGAGGGGATACTCTATGATGTCCTGGATACTGCAGAGAGACGCGAGTTCAGAGAGATGGTGTCGCGGATTCAGAAAAGAGGCGCTCACTGCGTTGCCCTGATGCTGAAATGCTTGCTTAAAGATTATCCTGAAGGCAGCAAGGTAAAGATCGCCCTTGAAGGCAGTACCGTATACAAGATGCCCGGATACCATGAGGCTCTGAAAGATGCTGTCTCGGAGATACCGGGACTTGAATGCGAATTCATAGATGCAAGAGGCATGCTCCTCACAGGATGTGTCAGAAGCCTCTTAGGATAAAAAAATTGAAAAGTTTATATTGATATATAAGAGATAGAAAATCCGGAACCGTCTGGTTCCGGGTCTTTTCTTCAGGCTCAAGGCCTTTGCCCCTTTTTTGTTTTATCAGTAGTTTTCGGCCCTGAGCTCGAAGTAGCTCTGGGGGTGGTTGCATGCCGGGCACACCTCGGGAGCTTTCTCTCCAA
>CAYUGP010000121.1:0-4828 GCA_964444315.1 uncultured Oscillospiraceae bacterium
CAGCGGCTTGGTGCGGAGTTCCTGCGGATGAAGTGCGGAAAATCCGGTCTTCGGCCGATAGAGATTACGGTGTTGTTTCTGCAGCGGAATGGTCTTCGTACTATCCCAGTATCTATGAAAGCTGGGAAAAGAATTCCGGAAATGTCGGTCACGGCGGAGTGAGGGCGTCATATGTGGATGATGATCCGGATATCAAAATCCTTTATGAGCCTTTCGGTTTTTCCTATGACTATACCGAAGCCATAGGACACAGCTATACCCTTGATGATATAGCCGAGACAACAAGGCCGCATAAACTTGCGAACTGCCTTACATGCAAGACTCCGGATTTCACTGCAATGGTGAACAATATGGGACCTGAAGCATACAGCATCGCTTTTGACGATGCATATGCGAAAGTCAGTGAACCGATCAGTTGCTACTCCTGCCATGCCAATACGCCGGGCACCATAGTCATCACTCACGACTATATGGCAAGGGCTATGAACGATGAGATAGAAGCAGAAAAGGTCGACGCCGCCTCTGTAAGCTGCGCGCAATGCCATATAGAGTACTATTTCGATCCTGAGACTAAAGCAACGCTTACTCCTTATGACAGCCTTGACGATTTCGATCCGGATTCCATACTTGCATATTACAATGCAATGGGTTTCTCAGATTTCACGAATACGAACACAGGTGTGGGTATGATCAAAGCTCAGCATCCTGAATTTGAAACATACTACGGAACGGGAAGTGTACATAAAGGAACATACAACTGCGCTGACTGCCATATGGGCGTAGCTTATGACAAGAAGGGAAATCCCTATGCGAACCATCTGCTTACAAGTCCTCTGGATAACCCGGAGCTTCTCAAGACGACCTGCAGTCAGTGCCATAAGGATCTTGCCGCCATGGTACATTCCATCCAGGCAGAAGTGACCGAGAATGAAAAGAAGGTAAGCGCACTTCTCGTACAGGTCAACGAAAAACTGGCAAAAGCCATCGAAGAAAAGAAGCTTTCAGCTGAGACCCTTGCAAAAGTCAAACAGCTTGACAGAGATGCACAGTTCTACTGGGATTTCGTCTATGTGGAAAACAGCGAAGGCGCACACAACAGCCAGCTTTCGCTAAACTGCCTCAACAAAGCCCAGGAGCTTGCAAACGAAGCGCTGGAACTTCTTAAATAATGAGTGAGAACGCGCAAAAAGAGAAGAATAAGGACAATACGAACGGCATGTTGAAAAAGATATTCAATTTTCTGAAGGGCATGCCGTTCAGTTTTATATTGCTCGGGATTATATCCTTTGCATGTATCGTGGGAAGCGTCATCCCTCAGGGACAGTCCATAGCTTACTATATGGAAAATTTCGGGGCAAGAAAGGGCAATCTCATAATAGCCTTTTCCTTTGATGACATTTTCAGATGCTGGTGGTTCATTGCTCTTGCGGGGCTTCTTTGTTTCAATCTGATACTCTGCAGCATCTCGAGGATCAAAAGCGTGTCCGCTGCCTGGAAGAGAACGAAAAGGATAGGGATTTGGGGCAGCTGGCTTACCCACTTCGGTCTTTTGTTGCTCATAATAAGTTTCGCTCTCAGCCAATATACGTCCTCTGAAGAGGAGATATATGGTATCCCCGGAAGCAGTCAGCCTTTGGGAAATACGGGGCTTCAGATAGCTATAGACAGCTTCGATGTCCGGCTAAGGGATGATTATACGGTAGAGCAGTATGTGGCCGGACTGACTGTAAGCAATGAAAAAGGTGAAAAACAGAGGGGAGAAGCATCTGTGAACTACCCCTTCAAAGCTTTTGGTTACAGTTTTTATCAAAACAGCATGGGCTGGGCAAATTACGTGGACATATATAAAGACGGCGAGCTTGTAAGGACGGATCTTCTGTGCGCCGGGGAATATACTTATCCCGATGATTTTCCTGCTCTTGTCATCATGTTCAATAAGTTCTATCCCGATTTTGCAGAAAAGGCAGACGGCTCTTTCTATACCGTGACTCCGCTCCTCAAAAACCCGAGAAGTCTTTACGGGATCTTCTATAACGGGAATCTCATGTCCATGGATATAGTAAAGCCCGGGGAGCTGATCACCGTACATAACTACGGTTTCGTACTTAGAGACCCGGTACAATATACCTTGATAGTAGGTAAAACCGATCCTTATGCCTGGACTGTCCTGGTCGCAGCATCAGTGCTTATCGCAGGACTTGTATTGTCCTTCTATATACGTCCCTGGGAAGAGAACAGGAGAAAAGAAAATGGCGAAAATTGAAAATATATCCTTTATGACAGCTCTTGTAGCATATCTCGTATCTGCAGCTTTATATTTCGTTTACATCGCTGTAAAAAAAGCATGGGCATCAAAGGCTGCCTATCTGGTGATGGCTGCGGGTTTCGTATCTCACAGTGCATGTATCGTCATCAGGGGAATACTTGCTCAAAGGCTTCCTCTCACGAACCAGTATGAATTTGCTACGGCCTTTGCATGGGGGATCACCTTATGCTTTCTCATTTTTGTAAAGAGGTTCAAATTCGATGCTCTCGGAGCCTTCGTTGCTCCGGTGATATTCATCATAATAGGTTATGCTTCTATGCAGAGCAAAGAGATCCATAATCTTATGCCAGCCCTTAAGAGCAACTGGCTCGGATTCCACGTTTCCATGGCCATAATTGCATATGGAGCTTTTGGCGTGGCCTTCGGTGTTGCAATGGCCTTTCTTCTAAAGGATAAGGTCCACGGGAAGATCGCAGAGACCGTACCGGACGAAAAAACTCTTGACCGTATCATTTACCGTGCCGTTGCTCTAGGGTTTCTGTTCCTGACCCTTTGTATGGTCACCGGTGCGATTTGGGCAAACAATGCCTGGGGCAGCTATTGGAACTGGGATCCTAAGGAGACCTGGAGCCTCATAACCTGGATAATATATGCTGTGTTCCTTCATCTCAGAATAAGGAAAGGCATGACAGGAAAGAAGGCAGCTCTGTTTGCTGCCCTCGGCTTTATATGTGTCATATTTACATATATTGGAGTGAACACCCTCTTGTCAGGTCTCCACAGTTACAAGTAAGATAATAGGGATCAAATATCCATGATAAGTCCGTCGATCGATACGGTGATCACATTAAAAGGCAATTCCTTTCCGCTGGATTCAAGTGCCTTTTTTGTATAGTATTCCAAACCTCCGCAGCAGGGGACTTCCATTCTGAGTACCGTTATTTCGCTGATATCATTTTCTCTGATGATCTTCGATAGTTTGATGCTGTAATCCTCCGCATCCAATTTGGGACAAGCTATGAGACATACCTTACTTTTCATAAGATCTCTGTGTATGTCCGCATAGGCAAAAGCCGTGCAGTCTGCCGCTATAAGGAGCTTCGCTTTATCGAAATAAGGAGCCGATACGGGCACAAGCTTTAGCTGGCAGGGCCAATTGGAAAGCATGGACTGATGAGATGCACTATTTTTCACTGTTTTTTCATCGTAAGCCGGAGCTTCTCTTTCTTCAAAGGAGATGGCTCCTTCGGGGCATACGGGAAGGCAGTCCCCAAAGCCGTCGCAGTGATTTTCCCTTATGAGTTTTGCTTTTCCGTCAATGATCTCAATGGCTCCTTCATGACAGGCAGTCGTGCAAAGACCGCATCCTGTACACTTGTTTTCATCTATTGATATTATCTTTCTTATCATATTACAGTTTTTCCTCCGGATCAGACGGCAGTCTTCCTTTCCTGGTTTTTTGCTATCTCCATCATCCTGTTATACATAGTTTCTCCTACGCACTGTTTCGCATATTTACACCACTGTACGCAGTTCAATGTATCATTGTAGATCTTAAAACCGCAATTCGGGCACAGTGCGTCTGTGTCTATGGTCCATATCTCTATATCAGTTCCGCAGCATGGACATTTTTTCTCTATAGGTTTTGGTTCCGGTTTTCCCTGGCAACCGTTCATGATAGTTCCGTTCATAGCGGACCTCCTTATTGCTATCTTGAAGTTTCTAACTAAGTATAGTATAATAAATGCAACAAATATGTTGTAATTCAAACATTGTGAGAATAAGATGGACGAATATATCAAAATTTTGCGAAGAGTGCCTATGTTTTCCGGAATAGCAGATGAGGAGATCGGTACCATACTGCACTGCGTGGAGGGAAAAGTTTCATCCTTTGAAAAGGATGAATTCATTTTAAGAGAAGGAGATCCTACCGATTCCATGGGGGTTGTCCTATCAGGTTTGGTGCTTATCATTCAGGAGGATTACTGGGGACACAGGAATATCTTGGGGAAATGCACTGCCGGAGAATATTTCGGAGAGACCTTTGCCGCAACTCCCGGTTCAATACTCAATGTGAGTGTTGTAGCGGCGGAGCACACGGATGTAGTGATGATGAATTTAAAAAAGATGCTTACGACATGTTCCTCCGCATGCGACCACCACAACAGGCTTGTAAGGAATCTTATCGGAATAATGGCGGGAAAGGTGCTCTCACTTAATGAAAAAATAACCCACAGCAGCAAACGAACGACAAGAGAGAAGCTGCTTTCCTATCTTTCAGCAGAAGCGCTTCGGCGTAAGAGCAGCAGCTTCGATATTTCCTTTGACAGACAGCAGCTTGCCGATTATCTCGGCGTCGAGAGGGCAGCTATGTCAGCAGAATTGTCCAAGCTGCAAAGAGAAGGGATAATAAAGACAATAAGATCTCATTTTGAGATCCTGGGAGAGCTGTAGAATGGAAGGACAGAGTCATATCACATTCAAAATAATCTACAACTCACAGCAGAGTACCACGTCCATAGGAGCAACAGCACCGCATGGGCGTGGGTGAATGCTGCCTTA
>CAYUGP010000122.1:0-4827 GCA_964444315.1 uncultured Oscillospiraceae bacterium
CCACTTTGGCATCATCAAGAGCACTGTTGGCCTTTTCGAGAGTCTTTCCCAGTTCGTCGGCTGATTTCTGGATCTTCTTCATAAGGCTGATCAGCATTATCAACGCTGTGATGGCTACTACCATGAGGATGCATACGAGAACATCCTGCAAGGTGAAACTGATTGTCAATGGCTGGTTCATAGTATCGTCTCCAATCAACAAGATAATTATGCAACAACTGTGAAAAAAATACAAGTCAAGAAGAGGGTAAGATTTTCACGAATAAGTCTTTTTAACAGTAAAATTTATGCCTTTTTGACAAAGACATTCTCTTACATTATAATTGTTAAAGGATTTTACCATTGATTACACTTTTTGGAGATTATTTATGTCTAAATATATAATAAAACAATCGGCTCCCCTGAGAGGAGAAGTCGAGATTTCAGGCGCAAAAAACGCCACTCTTCCGATTCTTGCTGCAACGGTCCTGACTGACGGCATATGTGAGATACATGATACGCCGCATCTTTCCGATGTGGAGGTCATGTGTGAGATACTCCGTGCAGTTGGCGCCACGGTAGTGGAGAATTATGACGAGCATGTGATAATGGTCGACGGTTCTACGGTAAACAGATCAGTCGTGCCTTATGATCTCGTAAAAAAGGAGAGGGCGTCTTTCTTTATAATGGGACCACTCCTTGCCAGAATGGGAAAGGTCAATATAGCCCTTCCCGGAGGCTGTGCCATAGGCGAGAGGCCCGTCGATCTTCACACTAAAGGAATAAGGATGCTCGGAGCAAGAGTAATCACTGCCGACGGTGAGGTGAACGCCAACGCCGACAAACTCAAAGGAGCTCTTGTCTATCTTGATTTCCCAAGTGTTGGAGCCACGGAGAACATCATGATGGCTGCAACACTAGCCGAGGGTGAGACCATCATAGAAAATGCTGCGGAAGAACCCGAGATCGTCGATCTGGCAAACTTCCTGAACAGCATGGGTGCACAGATCAAGGGAGCCGGAACCGATACCATCAAGGTTACCGGCGTGGCGAAACTCCACGGTACCAGATATGCAGTGATACCCGACAGGATAGAAACTGCAACCTTCATGATTGCCGCTGCTACGACGAGAGGAAACGTGCTTATAAAGAACTGCATACCGGATCACGTCAGACCCATAATAGCCAAGCTTGCAGAATGCGGAGTATACATCGGAGACGAACTGGAAGGAATGAGAGTGAGGGGAGATCTGAATCCCTTGAAAGCTACTGACATCAAGACCCTTCCTTATCCCGGATTCCCGACCGATGCCCAGGCTCCCATAATGACATTCCTGACCACCGTTGACGGCCAAAGCAGGATCAATGAGACCCTCTTTGAAAACAGGCTCATGCATGCAAACGAGCTTAACAGGATGGGTGCAAACATACGTGTGGACGGAAGGACGGCTATAGTGCCCGGAAATCAGAGACATCTGGAGGGAGCTTCCGTGATGGCCACGGACTTAAGAGCCGGGGCTGCCCTCGTTATTGCCGGACTGGTTGCAACAGGTACTACGGAAGTAACTAACATATACCACATTGAGCGCGGATATGAGGATTTTGTCGAAAAACTCAGAAAACTTGGTGCCGATATAGAAAAAGTGGACTAAAAATAAAAAATGTATAAAATTATGCCGGAATTCGTGTTTTATTCACACAATTCCGGCTCTTTTTTTCGTAAAAATCAAAAAGATATGGAAAATATTATATTTAGTGATATAATCAATAATGAAATTCTGTGAGCACAAGGAGTCACTTTAAATGATCAAAATTCAATTAAGAAACACTCTTATAATACTTGTCCTGTCCGTAGCTTTAGTCTTCGGTATCAAGGGACTTACAAAGCAGGAACCCGTTTCCTACACACCGGGTACATATTACGGCGTAGCTACTGGAAACTCCGACGGTCTTTGGGTAAAAGTCACGGTCACGGAGGATACGATCCAGTCCGTGGAAGTCATAGAGCATCATGAGACCACGGGCATTTGTGAACCCGCTATCGATCAGATCCCTGTAAAGATCGCTGCGACAAATTCCCCCTATGTAGATGTAGTATCAGGCGCCACAAAAACTTCCGAAGGGATCAAAAATGCCGTCATCAGCTGTGTCAATCAGGCTGCCGGCAAGGAAGCGATAGTGGATCCTCCGGTACACGCAGATCCGGTGCCTCTTACCTATACCTACAATGCAGGAACATATCAGGCGAGCGCCATGGGCTTCTATGAAGATGTTACAGTGGAAGTCACCTTCAGCGATACAGCCATCGTAGACGTCAGGGTCACAGCTTATGCAAAAGCTGAATACGGTGACGAGCGTGTAAAAGAGGTATCGGAAACGGTCATTCCCGACATCCTCAAATGGCAGACATACGGTGTAGACGCATGCTCCGGTGCTACGTATACATCCCAGGCTGTCATGGATGCCGTTCAAAAATGCGTAGAACAGGCAAAACAGTAGTTGATCACAGCCTTGTCAGAAAGGCTTGATCATATATAGTAGATTGTTATTGAAACGTTTCAATTACAGGAGGAAAGAAAATGAAAAAAGTATTAGCAATTGCTCTTGCTCTGGCAATGGTCATTTGCCTTGCAGCATGCGGCGGCGGAAAGAAGGAGCCTGAAACATTCCAGTTCGGACTCGGTGTTTCCAACGCTGTAACAGCAACATCCGCAACAGCCGATGCAGCCGGCAATGCACAGCTCGATGCAACTTATGCGATCATCCTTGTTGACAAGGACGGAAAGATCGCAAAGTGCGAATTCGATGTATCTCAGCAGAAGGCAGCAATCGATGCAACAGGCGTTGCAACATTCAATGAGCTCCCGACCAAGAGAGACAGAGGATATGACTATGGTATGACCAAGGCATCCCCGATCGGAAAAGACTGGTTCGAGCAGGCAGATCACCTTGCATCAGTTCTTATCGGACTGACAAAGGATGAAGCCCTTGCAAAGCTGGCAGTAGACGATCAGGCACATGCAAAGGATGCTGACGTTCTCGCAGGAACAACCATCCACATCACCGATTTCGTTGAAGCACTCACCAATGCATTCGATCACCTTGAAGATGCAGGCGCTGCAGTTGACATCCAGCTCGGAACAAGCATCAACAACACTCCGAAGGACGGAGAGAGCTATCAGTACAATATTTATGTCGGCGGATCCGCAAAGGATGCTGACGGAAAGCTCACAGCAGTACAGATCGACTGCTCACAGATCACATTCAAACTTGACGGTGCAGGAACAGTTACAGCTCCTGAAGATCTCCGCTCCAAGTTCAACAAAGCAGAAGACTACAACATGAAGAAAGCATCCGCTATCGGCAAAGAGTGGTATGAGCAGACTGAATTCCTCGGTGAATACATGGAAGGAAAGACAGTTGACGAGATCAAGGCAATGCCCGTAGCAGAAGGAAAAGCTACAGATGCTGACGTTCTTGCAGGATTCTCCATGGGTCACATCGATGACTTCATTGCATGCGTAGTAAAGGCTTGGTAATTAGCGGGTAAACGCGCAAAAGAACTAAAAGTTCACAATCACTAACATACTAAGGGGCTGTTGAAAACAGCCCCTTATGTAAGCTTTAGGCACTGTTTCATCCGGAAGATCCGGATATATATAAATATGAAAAAGCTCTTAACCAAAGCAATATCACTGATCCTTGTTCTCAGCCTGGCTGCAGGTCTTTGTGCCTGCGGTAAAAAGGATCAAAGACAAAAGTTTACTGCCGGTATCTGGGGATCTTTCGATACTATCATCTCTGTCATAGCTTATTGTGACACAGAGGAGGAATTCAGCAGTATAAAGACCAAGGCGGAAGAACTGTTTCTTGAGTATCACAGGCTGTTCGATATATACAATGATTATGAGGGTATCGTTAATATAAAGACGGTGAATGACAATGCAGGCATAGCTCCGGTCAAAGTTTCAGAAGAGATCCTGGACCTTGTGGAATATGGTAAGACCCTCTATGAGGAAACTGACGGCAATGTCAATATAGCCTTCGGCTGCGTGCTGAAGATATGGCACGAAGCAAGAGAGACCGCAGAGACCAATCCGGGAAGAGCTTATGTTCCTGACATTGATCTCCTTAGGGAAGCCTCAAAACATTGCAATATCGATGACGTTATCGTTGACAGGGCTGCGTCTACCGTATATCTGGCAGACCCTGAGATGTCCCTTGACGTGGGTGCCATAGCAAAGGGCTTCGCTACGGACCTTGTGGTCGATAAGATCAAAAATGACGGTAATGACTGTTTCCTCATAACAGCCGGTACCAGCAGTATAAGAGCTGTGGGATCTAAACCGGACGGCAGCAGCTGGACCTCGGCAGTGGAGACTGACCCCGATGCAAACCTTATCCAGATCTCAGACCGCTCGATAACAACGAGCGGTATATACCAGAGATACTATGAGGTGGACGGTGTCATGTATCATCACATCATCAACAAGGACAGCCTGATGCCTGAACACAATTATATGTCTGTCACCCTTATAACCGACGAATGCGGATTCGGTGACGGACTTTCTACTGCAGTTTTCAATATGGAACTTAAAGAAGGTCTGGCATTCGTGGAGTCCCATGAAAATATTTACGGTATGTGGGTGCTCCTCGACGGCAGCGTAGTTTATTCGGACGGATTCAAGGATTTCATCAAAGCGAAATAATATATAACAATCTTGATGACATCCTGCAGCTGTTTGGTGTATAATGCGAAAGTGTTATACATTCTGCAGGTGTAGTTTAGTGGTAAAACACCAGCTTCCCAAGCTGGGGTTGAGGGTTCGATTCCCTTCACCTGCTCCA
>CAYUGP010000123.1:0-4799 GCA_964444315.1 uncultured Oscillospiraceae bacterium
ACTCCAACTTCATCAATGCGGCAAACGCTGCAGCGGAAGCTCTCAATGCAGAGGGCTATAACATCGAGTGGATCTACAAGCATGACACTAAAGAGGATGCTGCTCTCGTCAAGACGGCTAACGAAGAGCTTGTAGAAGCAGGATGCGTAGCTATTTTCAACAATTCATACGGATTCGAGCCCTACATGCTCGAGGTCGCAGCTGAGAATCCAGAAGTACAGTTCGTAGGAATGACCAACTGCGCAGGAGCATTCGACGCTCTTGACAACACTTCCAACGCTTTCGCAAGGATATATGAAGCAAGATATCTTGCAGGCGTAGCGGCGGGAATGAAGCTCAATGAGATCGGCGAAACCAAGCTCGGATACGTAGGCGCATTCCCGTTCGCAGAGGTCCTTTCCGGATATACGGCATTCTATCTCGGAGCAAAGAGCGTTTGCCCCGAAGCCACCATGGACGTATATTTCGTAGGTTCCTGGTCCGATGCTGAAAAGGAAGCTCAGGCTGCAGAGACCCTTATCACACAGAACGGATGCAAGGTCATTTCCCAGCACTCAGACAACGTGACTCCGGCAACCACAGCTGAAAGACTCGGCGTGTTCCATGTAGGATACAACAAGGATATGACATCTGAGGCTGCAAAAGCATCCATCATTTCCGCCAGAATAGACTGGACAGAGTATTTCAAATATGCGCTCAAGAGAGTAGCGGACGGCGGAAAGCTCGATCCTGACTACTGCCACGGTCTTGCTGAAGGAGAAGTTACCCTTACAAATCTCAATGAAGCAATAGCTGCTCCCGGAACAGCAGAGGCTATTGAAAAGGCAAAAGCCAATCTTCTCGACGGAACAGTCAAGCTCTTCAATATGAACGAAGTTACTGTAGGCGGCGAGCATAAAACTGAAGCATACGCCAGAGATACCGACGGAGACTTCGCGCCTGATACGGATATGTGCATCACACCGGAAGGCATCTTCGAAGAATCCAAATATCAGTCTGCTCCATATTTCGCATTCCAGATCGATGGTATCAACCTCGTAAACTAGGACTATTTTAAGACCTCTTTTTGAGAGAGGGAAAGCGACCGCTTTCCCTCTCTCTTGGCATTAAAGACTAAGGAGAAATACTTTGGAACAGAACATTCCAAAAAAACATGCGGTCGATATGAAAGGGATAACCAAAAGATTCGGTTCGACCCTTGCAAACGACAATGTTGACCTCTACGTCAACAAAGGCGATATCATGGCTATACTGGGAGAGAACGGCTCAGGCAAGACGACGCTCATGAACATGCTTGCCGGCATCTACTATCCCGATGAAGGCCAGATCTTCGTAAATGAAAAAGAAGTGACCATAGCATCTCCCAAAGATGCTTTTGATAACGGCATAGGTATGATCCATCAGCACTTCATGCTGGTGGATGTATTCACTGCGGCTGAGAACATAGTGCTCGGGCTCGAGGAAAAGGGAAAGCTCGACAGAAAACAGACATCAGCCAAGGTAAAGGAGATAGCAGACAGATACGGATTCAGGATAGATCCGAACAAGAAGGTATACGAGATGTCGGTATCCGAGAAACAAACGGTGGAGATCATAAAAGTCCTCTACCGCGGAGCCGATATATTGATACTGGACGAACCGACAGCGGTCCTGACACCTCAGGAGATCGAGCACCTGTTCGAAGTCATGAGAGCCATGAGAGACGACGGTAAGTCCATAATAATCATCACCCATAAGCTCAATGAGGTTATGGAGATATCCGATGTGGTCGCAGTCCTCAGAAAGGGCAGACACATCAAAACTGTGAGAACAAGTGAAACCACTCCTGCCGCCCTTACGGAAATGATGGTGGGCAGGAAAGTGGATCTTAACATAAACAGATTGGATCCCGTGAACCCTCAGGTAAGGCTCAGTATTGCCGGCCTTACCGTAAGAGATTCCGAGGGTGTCAAGAAGCTCGACGACGTCGGCTTTGTTGCCTACGGAGGGGAAATACTCGGAATAGCCGGGATAGCAGGCTCCGGGCAAAAGGAGCTTCTCGAAGCTATCGCGGGTCTTAGGCATATATCAGATGGAAGCATAATCTACAGTCCCGAAGGGACTCAGCCCATGAACCTGGTGGGCAAGTCGCCGATGGAGATAAGGGATGCAGGCGTGGCGATGGCCTTCGTTCCCGAAGACAGGCTCGGTATGGGTCTCGTCGGCGGAATGGGAATGACAGACAATATGATGCTCAGGACCTGGAACAGGAGCAAGGGCATATTCGTCGACAGAAAGGAACCGGAGAGGATAGCCAAAGATGTTTTCGATTTCCTTGAAGTATCTACCCCGGGGATCGAGTATCCGGTCAGAAAGCTCTCCGGAGGAAACGTTCAGAAGGTACTCGTCGGAAGGGAAATAGCTACTTCTCCTTCGGTGCTCATGACTGCTTACGCTGTCAGAGGCCTGGACATCAATACCTCATATACTATTTATGACCTTATGAGCGGGCAGAAAGCCAAAGGCGTTGCTGTCATATATGTCGGCGAAGATCTGGACGTGCTGCTTGCTCTTTGCGACAAGATACTGGTCCTTTGCGGAGGCAAGGTTTCCGGCCTTGTGGATGCAAGGAAAATCACAAAGGAAGAGATAGGACTTCTTATGACTTCCGTAGGGGGAAAGGAGGCTGAGGTACAGTGAACACGAAAACTCCTTTCATAAGACTTGCAAAAAGAGAAAATATCGCAAAGCCGAAGATGTGGCTCATAAGGCTTGCCGCCTTTGCTCTGGCCATACTGATCGGTATGATCATTTACGCATCGGTAGGAACTGATCCCGGCAAAGCATTTTCTCTCATATTCTTCTCGCCATTCGCAAGCAATATAGGAAGAAGGCAGATACTCAGAAATATCACGACACTTTTGGGAACGGCGCTTGCGCTTGCTCCCTGCTTCAAGATGAAATACTGGAACATAGGAGCAGAAGGGCAGATCACCATAGGTGCCATGGCATGTTCGTTTTTTGCTTTGAAGTTCGCGGACAGAATGCCGTCTCCTCTGCTTCTGATCGTGATGGCTCTTTCGGCCATGATGCTCGGATCTCTGTGGGCAGGTATACCGGCATTCTTCAAAGCTCACTGGAATACCAATGAAACGCTGTTCACTCTGATGCTCAACTACATAGCCATAGGCATCGTAGCCTGGCTTCAGGGAGGGCCCTGGGAAGGAGTTCCTGGCTCTCAGATCATACCCATGTTCAGCATGAATGCCGTCCTGCCGAAACTGCTGGGAGTGCATATAGGCTGGGTAGTCATATTTGCTCTGGTATTCCTGATGTTCATTTACCTCAAATTCACAAAACACGGATACGAGATAGCGGTGCTCGGAGAATCGGAGAACACTGCGAGATATGCCGGTATGAACGTAAGGAAGATAACGATACGCACAGTAATGCTTTCGGGAGCCATCTGCGGACTCGTGGGTTACTTCCTTGCTGCAGGAGCGAACGGGACTCTCAACTCAAGTATAGCCGGAGGGGTTGGCTTTACTGCGATCACTGTAGCCTGGCTTTCGCAGCTCAACCCGTTTGCCATGGTGGCTGTATCCCTTCTCATAGTAGTTCTCGAAAAAGGAGCAGGCAGCGTATATACGACTTTGGGAGTTCCTTCTACGGCATCCCAGGTCATTACGGGAATAATCCTGTTCTGCATGCTCGGCTGCGAGTTCTTTATAAACTACAGGCTCATCTTCAGAAACAGGAAGGAGGAGAAGGCAAATGAACTTTAATATACTGGGTTTCATAAGCGCTGCGGTCGTAGCGGGCATCCCCATCCTTTTCGGTACTTCGGGAGAGATACTGACCGAAAAATCAGGACATCTGAACCTGGGAGTCGAAGGCCTCATGTATATGGGCGGAGCCTTCGGACTCATAGGTACGTATATGTATCAGCAGTCTGCGGGAGAGGCGGCCATGCCTTGGATTGCGGTAGTGATCGCACTTTTCGTAGCATTCCTTTTCGGAGCCCTGGGTTCTCTCATATATTCGTTCCTTACCGTATCGCTCAGGGTGAACCAGAACGTAACGGGACTTGCTCTCACAATATTCGGAACGGGCTTGGGCAAGTTCGCCTGTGAGCTTATGAGAGTGAGGGAAGGCGGCCAGATATTCATTCAGAACTATCTGCGCACGGCATTCTCGGGACCGGTGCTGCCCAAAGCGCTGCAGGATATCCCGGTGCTGGGCAAGCTTCTGTTCAGCTACAACATCTTCGTTTATCTGGGGCTTGCCATGGCGTTGGCTATGCACCTTTTCATATCGAAAACAAGAAAAGGCCTGTATCTGCAGGCCGTGGGCGAAAATCCGGCTACAGCCGATGCAGCAGGTATCAACGTTGTGAAATACAAGTACCTGGCAACTGTTATAGGCGGCGGCATTTCCGCCATGGGCGGGGTCGTTTACGTCATGACTACGGCAGGTACCGTATGGAGCCCGCACACTCTCGACGGCAAGGGCTGGATATCCGTAGCTCTGGTGATCTTCTGTCTCTGGAGCCCGGCAAAGGCCATATGGGGATCCCTCCTTTTCGGAGCTCTCAATCTCCTTTACCTGTGGTTGCCGGTGAAGTTCATTCCGACTCAGATCTACCTCATAGTCCCATATATAGTTACCGTGGTGGTCCTCATCATGGTATCCATAAGGCAGAGAAGAGAGGATCAGCCTCCCGCGGCTCTTGGGCTGGCGTACTTCCGCGAAGAACGTTAGTACATCGATCATACTGCGGACGTTTTCCTGCGGGAAAGCGTCCGTTTTGATTTTTGTTG
>CAYUGP010000124.1:0-4792 GCA_964444315.1 uncultured Oscillospiraceae bacterium
GCTCTCTCATGTTTGCGTTACCTTCTGTGAAAAGGTAAACATATTTGTGGCCCATTTCTTTAGCCCTCCTTATAAAAGATATATTGAATTAATTGTTGATGACCTGAATCGTAATCATAGTCATTTTACCACAACACAAAGATAAAATCTCGGGAAATGTGCAATCCATCATCATTTCATGCTAAAATATCTTTGTCATTATCGTTTCGTTATTTCTTCGTTTCCAAGGAGGTATCATTATGTTCAAATTCTGGGGAGACGGCTCTCAGGCTTCCAAAGACCTGGTCGATTCCATAGTCGTAAGAAGCACCGAGAACTTCAACTGGACTTTCATCTTCATCCTTGCCGTGGTCTTCTACATCTACTGGACCACCATCAGAAAGAAAGATACTAAGACCCTTTGCGCAGGTCTCGCTCTTTACGGAGTACACTGGCTCTATGAGATAGGGAATGCCGTCATAGCGCATTTTGCCGGCTATCCCCTCTGGTCAGTAAGCAACGCATCCACTACTTTCATCCTCCTCATAGGAGTATGCTGGGAACTCTCCATGATGTTCTCCATCGCAGGAATGATATCGTGGCAGATGCTTCCCGAGGACACGAGCACCAGGTACTTTGCAAAGAACGGGAAGAAAGGCATCAACTGCCGCCTGGTGGGAGCCATCGAGATGGCCCTGCTTTTCGCCCTCGTTGAGTCTTTCCTCGCAGGCACTTCCAACCACTCCTTCATCTGGGTCTACAAATGGTGGGGCGTACTTCCTGTGTTCATCACGACCTACATTCCATTCTTCCTTGCCAGCAACTACGTTCCTGACATGGAGCCCAAGAAGAGGACCCGTTTCCTGATATGCCTGTGGTCCCTTGTGGCACTGCTGCTCATCGTGCTCATACCCGCCGGTATAATCTGATCACAAAGGAACAAAAAGAGGACTTCCCGCTCAGGAAGTCCTCTTTTCTTTTTATATCTGTATTATTTTGTGCAGCCTGTGATGTGCATGTTCGGTCCGTTGTACCAGTAGTTGAATCCTGTGAGCGTGACTTCATCACCTGCCTGCAGTCCTTCGACTGTCTTGTATACTTCCGTATCAGGTCCTGTGAGATAGTTCTCTACGCAAAGATCATATTCAGCACCGTTGACCTCGACCTTGACATAGATATCCTTGTCATAGTCGCTCTGCTTGTATGAAAGGCTTACGAACTTCGCTTTTACGCTGATGTACTCGTTCATGTGTTTCTCGAGTTCCTCTGTTCCGAACCAGGCTGTGGCATCGACTGCTTCTGCAATATATCCGCTGCCCTCTTCGCAGAACTCAAAAGTTCCCTGAGCGACCTCTTGTTCTCCTGCATACTCTGCTTTGTATCCGGTAACTTTGATCTTTGTTCCGGGTGTGAACTTTTCAGCATCTGCCTCGTCGACTTTGAGTTCATAGAAGAAATATGCGCCGTCCGGATCTGCTGCGTAAACAGTCATCTTTCCGTCCCACCAGGACTGATGATCCTGAACGAATACTTCTACTGTAACTTCATCGTCTACTGCCGCTGCTGCATACTCTGCATAGGTCATGACACCTTCGCTTTTTGCTGAATAATCAACTTCTTTCCCGCCGTTATTCTTCTTTCCGCATGCTGCGAAAGAAAAGACCATGACGAGAGCCAGCACGATAGCTAATATTTTCTTCATTTTTCTACTCCTTTTTCTACCCTTTCAGGGCTTTTTTAGAAACGCGTTTATTATATTTCAAAACCAAATAAATGGCAATACCAATCCACGCAGCCCCGATGCTGCCAAGGAGGATCTTGGATTCCTTCGGCAATTCTCCGAGCTCTGCTTTTCCCGCCGCATTTCCCGCATGCTGATCCAGCCTGTAAAGGGAATTGATGTTAGAAAAGAGCGTCTCCATGTATTCATCATCTACGGTCTGTTTCCTTCTGACAGACTTCGTCACTTCCTCTATAAGCTGGCCGGCGGCTTCACGCAGACTGGCCGAACCGTTGAACACAGGCGTTATGAACGTGTTATCTATATTGTCTATGACAAGCTTTGTCGCAGCGATCTTGACATCGTAATAGAGGTCGTTGTCTTCCCCCGCTCTGGAAAGGTAGTCTGTATATTCATCGCTTTCCAGAGTCTTTGTAGTCACCGGGATATATCCTTCCGTGGTGGCATAGCCCATCTGCACTCCGTTGGTGAGAAGATACTGGGCGAAGATCCATGCCGCCATGACCTCCTGAGGATCTTTTTTGTTGAACACGCAGATCGAAGGCCCCTGAGATATCATGACAGGGTCGCCGGGATCATACTGCGGTACAGGCCTTACGACCATGCCGTAGTCGACCAGTTCGCTTGCCGCAACATCCTGGTTATGAGCATCGGTACCCATCCATGTGGACCCGGCAGTCGAGTCTATACCGAATACCGCCTGTCCTCTGTTCAGCGAATTGCCCGGATAGCTGGCTATCTTGAACGTGGAAAAAGCCCTGGTCTCCACATGCTTTGCGATCTCGTAGAGCACCTGTTTGGTGGTGTCATTGAAAAGGAGTATGTTCCCTTCATCGTCGGAATAACCAGATCCGAGCTGTTTTGCTATGGTGATCATCATGTTGTCGGTGGATTTGTAAATGAAAGGTATCATGACGTTCTGCCCGTTGACCTTGAACGTCCCGTCTTCATTTTTCTCCATGGCAGCTTCCGAAACTTCCCATACCCAGTCCCATGTAGGTACGTCGGGGATGGTAAACCCCATCTTCTCCACAAGGCCCGAATTGATGTATAAAGCTTCGGAGGATCTTATGAAGGGGAGCGCATATACTTTTCCGTCAAGTTTGCACTCGTCAAGAAACTTCCCGACTATCTCCCCTTTGTCCGGACCGTCATAGAGAAGTTTCCTGCCTCCCAGTCCGTAATCCTCATCGTCCATGATCCCGTCGAGAGGGATCACTATGTTCTTTCCCGTAAGATAAGTTGCGATGTGGTCGGGATAGCTTATGCACACATTGGGTGTTGTGTTGGTCGGGATATTGGTGATGACATCATTGTATATGGAAACGTAATCCGTATACTTTTTCATCGTCACATGTATATTGGGATAAAGCTTCTCAAAGTCTGCGATCGCCGACTCGTATACTTCGACCTGCCTGTTGTTATTGTCGTTTTTCGCCCAGAAAGTGATCTCATATTCCCTTGATGAGTCGAACTCCTCCGGTACTTCGAACGCTTCAAGCCCCGTCGATCCGTGGCATGCGCCAAGAGAAGATGCAAGGAGCGCAAGCAGGAGCATGAGGATAATGCATTTCGGCAGCTTTTTCATCCTTTGGTACCTCCTCTCGATACTCCCTCCATGATCTTCTTGTGGAAGATAAGGAATATTACAAGGAGCGGCAGGGATATGACCACAACCGCAGCCATCATGGCCGGGATGTTCTCCCTTCCGAAGCCGTTTTCTCTTATCTCCTGTATCCCGTTGGAAACAAGGAAGTACAGGCTGTTGTCCGTTATGAGCCTGGGCCACACATAGGAGTTCCAGCACTCTATGACCTTAAGTATGACTATGGTCACTATGGTCGGTTTGCATATTGGTATCATAACCTTCGTCAGATAGCGCAGGTCGCTGCATCCGTCCACCTTTGCAGCGGAGTAAAGAGTGTCAGGTATCTGCTCGAAATTCTGCTTCAGAAGGTAGATGTAGAATATCGAAGTTATCGACGGGAGTATCAGACCCGCAAAGGTGTTTCTCATGCCCCAGTTGGTTATGGTCTGGAAATTGGTGATGATGACCAGCTCGTTGGGTATCATCATGAGAGCAAGAAATCCTGTGAACAGCAAATTCTTTCCCCTGAAGCTGAGCCTTGAAAAGGCGAACGCCGCCAGCACCGTGACCGTCAGCATGATGAGGGTGGTAAGCACGGTGAATATGATAGTATTCCCGAAATACCTGGCAAGAGGAACAGACGTGAATGCCTTGACGTAGTTCTCCAGAGTCGGAGTGAGCGTAAAGAAGGAAGGGATCTGTTCAGCGTTATACTGCCCGTAGCTTTTTACGGAGCACAGTATCATCCAGTAAAAGGGGAAAAGGACCATGAGTCCCCATATGGTGAGCATGATGTAGGTAAGGGTCCTTAAAAGTCTGTTTTCTTTCATGATCTTCCTCCCTTCCCTAAGCTATCCTTGCGCTGTTTTTCCCGCTCACCAGCAGGTTTATAACAGTTATGGTCAGAACTATGGCAAACAGTATTATGGCTGCCGCCGAAGCGTAGCTGGGGTAGCCGCCCGAATTGCCGTAAAGCATGTCATAAACATATCCGACTATGGTATTCATGCCGGCCGAATTAAGGTCGGTGCCGAAGAGGGCCACCTCGTCAGAATAGGCCTTGAAAGCCCCTATGAATCCCGTGATCACCAGATAGACTATCATAGGCGATATGTACGGAAGAGTGATCTTGGTGAAAGTGCGCCACTTGGATGTTCCGTCTATCTTTGCCGCATTGTAGTAATCCTGAGGCACCGATGCCAGAGCCGATGTGAGGATCAGGATCTTGAAAGGCATGACCACCCATATGGTGTAGAAACACATGACGAACATCTTGGCCCAGTAAGGCCCCTGGATGAAGTCCACGGTCTCCCCGCCGAAAAAGCTTATGAGTATGTTGACCAGTCCGTCCGTATACGCGGTCTTCCTGAAAAGTATCATGAATACAAGTCCCACGGCCAGAGTGTTGGTCACGTAGGGAAGGAAGAAAACGGTCTGATAGAGCTCTTTAAGTTTGCTTATGCTCGAAAGTCCCAAGGAAATGA
>CAYUGP010000125.1:0-4740 GCA_964444315.1 uncultured Oscillospiraceae bacterium
GGCGGCAAGTCCAACATACTCACGGGATATACGAAAGCGGCAAGGAGGTAACGGCAATGGAGAATGTAAGAGAAGTCAAGATCGCCGTTATAGGGGGCGGCCCGGCGGGCATGTCTGCAGCCCTTGCGGCATATGAAAACGGAGTGGCGGCAAAGGACATACTCATCATCGAAAGAGAAGAGTCCCTGGGCGGCATACTCAAGCAGTGCATACACAGCGGTTTCGGACTCCACAGGTTCAAGGAAGAACTCACGGGTCCCGAATACGCCCACAGGTATGTGGAGATGATAAAAGAGGCCAAGATCCCGTATCTTTGCAACGCCATGGTCCTCGAACTCAACGGAGGGGACGGCAAGGATAAGAAGACCATAAAGGCCACGTCCAGCGTGGACGGCATAGTCACCATCAAGGCAGACGCCGTCATCCTGGCTATGGGATGCAGGGAAAGACCCAGAGGGGCACTGACCATAGCCGGCGAAAGACCTGCGGGCATATATACGGCAGGTACCGCGCAGAAGTATGTCAACATCATGGGATATATGCCGGGCAAAAAGGTTGTCATCCTCGGTTCCGGAGACATAGGTCTCATCATGGCAAGGCGTATGACCCTTGAGGGTGCTCAGGTCCTTCAGATCTGCGAGATCGCTCCAAAGATCTCCGGTCTTGCCAGAAACGTACAGCAGTGCGTATCGGATTTCGGTATCCCTCTGCGCCTCAGCTGCACCGTAGTAAAGGTACACGGAAGAGAGAGAGTCGAAGGCGTCACGATAGCTGACGTAGACGAAAACTTCAATCCGAAGCCCGGCACCGAGAGATATCTTGAGTGCGACACCCTGCTTCTGTCTTGCGGACTCATACCGGAGAACGATCTCTCAAGAGCGGCAGGCATAGACATAGATCCGAGGACCAACGGTGCTGTCTGCAGTGAGGAGGATGACCAGACATCCATACCCGGTATATTCGCCTGCGGAAACGTAAGAAAGGTCTTTGACCTTGTAGATAATGTATCAAAGGATGCAGTGGTGGCGGGAACTGCCGCTGCGGAGTATGTGAGGGGGAAGCAGTAATGGTAGAAGAAAAGAAAATAACCTGTGTCATTTGCCCTAACAGCTGCGTGGTCACCGTAAAGCATGAGGGAGAAAACATCATCGAGGTGACAGGACACAACTGCAAGAGGGGCCTCAAGTATGCAAGCGCTGAGGCTATACATCCCGTAAGGAGCATTTCCTCCACGGTACGCTGTGCAAACGGAAGAGTGGTCGCAGTCAAGACCAGCCAGCCCGTACCAAAGGAGAATGTCTACGACGTAATGTGGGAGATCAACCACTTTACGGCTCCCGACGATATCGAGTTCGGAGACGTGGTCATTCCCCATGTATTCGGTCTCGATGCTGATGTAGTGGTCATAGGCGGCTGAGATTCTGCACAAGCATTCAAAAAGCGTCCCGCCGATGGGACGCTTTTGAAATGCCTTGATTTCTTATTCTTCGCTGAACTCGAAGGATACGGGTCTCGGCAGGGCCAGGCCGCATTCGGCCTCTATGCATTTCGTAAGGGCTGAAGGTATGGGGCATGCCGCATGGGCGAGGTTTTCCGCCGCTTCGTATACGGGCCCCTGACCCGGTTTCCCGAAGCAGACCGCATAGCCGTCAAGGGGCTGCCCGAGGGCTTCCATCATCTTCTTTACGGCCCCGCATTTTGTTTCCACGCTTACGCTTACGTCTTTTCTTCCCTTCTTTTCAGCGGTGATGATGCACTCCAGACCGCACACGCCGGGATTCACTTTCATCTTTTTCATTTATATGTCCTCCATGAACCGTGTTTCGCTATTTCTACAGGATCTCCACGGAAATGATCTTGTCCGATGCTTCCATTTCCCTTATGAGGGCTTCGGGGCGGGGCTCCTTGTGAGTCAGAGCATCGCAGCTCAGGTACCAGCCTCCCTCTCCGTCGGAGCTGAAGTTGTTCTGTCCTATGGAATGGAAATTGTGCTTATCCATTATCTTCATGGCCTCGTCTATGCCGTCGTCGTGTGCCATGCGTATCCTGAGCCTGAGCATGGTGTTGGTGGTGTGATGGGGGAGGAAGAGCAGAAGCACGTGCTGTATGATGACCATGAGCACTGTGGTCACGGCTCCTATGACGTACATGCCGCTTCCGAAGGCAAGCCCTATGGCTGAGGTTGCCCAGATGACTGCAGCCGTGGTCAGCCCCTGTACCACGTCGTGGCGTACGAATATGACGCCTGCTCCCAGGAAGCCTATGCCGGATACGACCTGAGCTGCTATACGCGCTGGGTCGCCTGCTGAGACGTCGCTGAAACCGTATTTGGATATGAGCATGAGAAGGCAGGCCCCGACGGCTACCATTGCGTGAGTCCTTATGCCCGCTTCTTTTGCCCTTGTGTGCCTTTCAAGGCCTATGACTATGCCTGCGCACATTGCGGCAAGAATGCGCAGCAGCCATTCGATCTCAAACATTTCCATTAAGGATGCTCCTTTTATGTATGAATAAGCTGTTTTGCCCTAAGTCCGCCGGAACGCCTGGCGGTGTATATGTATAAGTATACCACGGCAGGCAGACGTTGGTAAGATTTAGTCTTGCGCGGCGGGGCAGATGCAAATATACTAAACAAAAGAACTTGCCGATCCTAACGGATCGTTTATTTACAGAAAGGAAAAGCCATGTACTATTTGATCAAGACAACTTTGGAGCCCTGCGACATCGAAGCAGTGAAGGCCAGAAAAACTCCTTTTATCGCCGTGATCTCATCGGAGGAATGGAAGGTAAACAGAGATAGTTTCCACATGGAAATGGACAGGGAGATAGTGCTTCCCACAGTCATGCAGACGAGATCCATCATGACCCATGACGTTCTCATAGGAAACATATACATACCGAAATTCGCATACAAGGACGGAGTGACGGGTATCTTCTCCTTTGCCATCAACTCGAAGGGTGCCGTATTCATCGACGATTCCGGAATAGTGGATGAGATAGTTCAGGACATAATCGAAAACAAGCACTGGCGCACGCCGGGCCTGGAAAGAGCTCTTTACGAGATACTTGAGCATCTGATCGCTCTGGATATGGCAAAGCTGGGACAGACCCAGGCAGCGCTTGAAAAGCTGGAGGACAAGATACTGACAGACAAGTCGGAGCCTGCTATGACAGGGCTCAACAAACTTCGCAGGAGCCTCCTTGAGATGGAGCGCCACTACAACGAGCTCATAGATCTGGGACAGGCTCTTGAAGAAAACGAAAACGACATGTTCGAAGATGACAAGCTCCGCTATTTCCGCAGATTCATAGGAAGGGTCGAAAGGCTGAAGGAGATGGTCACGAATCTCAAAGACTACGCCACACAGCTCAGGGACCTCATCCAGGAAAAGGTGGATGTAAAGCAGAACAATATCATGACCGTGCTTACTGTCATAACCGCCATATTCACACCGCTGACCCTCATAACCGGCTGGTACGGAATGAACTTCAAGTACATGCCGGAGCTGGAGTATAAATGGAGCTATCCTGCGGTCATACTGCTGAGCATATCCATAGTGGCATTGTGCATAATGTATATAAGGAAAAAGAAGTGGATGTGATTCCACTTCTTTTTTTAACTCTCTTTTTTCTTTAATTCTCTTTCTACTTAATGAGAAGGTAGTTCTGGTCTTTGTTCTCCACTTTCAGGATCGTGCCTATGTAGGTGTCCTTTTCGTTCTTTTTGAGGAGCCTGACTGCCTTTGACCTTTCGCTGAGGAGCTCATGGATCTTCTCATAATCACCGTCGAAGTAGTAGGCGTTTATCCGGCTCACAAGTATGTGTACTTCTTCTCCGTATTCACCGTACTTCTCCTGGTACAGGTTCTGGCGTTTGCCCATGTATTTATTGCAGAAGACTTCGAAAGAGTAGTCCTGTATGTCTCCTATAGGGGTCCTCGAATATTCCATGCAGTTGTCATAGACATCCAGCTTTCCTATCCTGTTCCCGTAGTCGAGGAGGGCGCCCTGGGCTATGTCGTACACGCTGCCTGCTTTTGCGATGTTCTGGTTGTGCATGTGTCCCGAGAAGTGGAGCTTGACTCCGTATTCCTCGTAGAGCTCCTGAAGGAGCACCGCATCGAACATCACATAGCTGTCAACGAAGTTTTCGTTGTGCACAGCCAGGTTGTGGTGGCTGAAGCCTACGACGGTAATGCCCTTTTCCCTTGCTTCCTCAAGCCAGGGACGAAGCCACTCTATGGTCTCCTCCCATATGGCTCCGCCTGCCGAATTGAGTCCGACCTCATAGTTGTATTCGCAAAGGGTGGTATCGAGCATGACTGCCCATAGTTTGTCGTTTATCTCATATATATAGCTGTGGCTGTCACCATCATAGCTTAAGGCTCCGCTGTAGCCGTAATCTTCGTACATCCTGCAGAACTCAGGTCCGCTCACCGTGTTTTCCCCGTGAGGTGCGTCATCGAAATATGACCTGCAGCCGTCAATGTTGAAGTCATGGTTTCCGGGTATGACAAGTACCTTCACGTCCTTGTCTATGCGGTCCAGGAAAGACACGAAGGACTTGTGTGAAGTCTTCTCTCCGTAGAAGATCAGATCTCCGGTAATGATCAGTGCGTCGGGCTTTTCACGGTTCACCTCTTCCACCAGAGCCTCCATGAGAAGATAGTCATGCTCCTGTACTCTGCCGTCGGCTGTCATGGCCTTTTTGACGTACTTCTGGTTGTCCGGACTGAAGAG